>JABDQT010000066.1 GCA_013042165.1 Kiritimatiellales bacterium
AATTCAATGACCGCGCATTGCAGACCCAGGCAGATGCCCAGGAAAGGAATCTTATTTTCGCGGGCATATTTCGCCGCGAGGATCTTCCCTTCCATGCCGCGCGAGCCAAATCCACCGGGAATGAGCACACCGGATACGCTGTCGAGTATGGCAGGATCCTTTTCAATGTCCTCGGCAGCCAGCTTGACCGCCTCGACTTCATAGCCGGCCGCGTAGCCGCCGTGATAGAGCGCCTCATAGATTGATTTATAAGCATCCTGCAGTTCAGAGTATTTTCCGACCACACCGATACGCACGGTACCCTTGGGATGCCTGATAGTATCGATCAGCTTCTCCCAGTCCTTCAGCGGAGTGGCCGGCTTGGCAATGCGGAAGCGGTTCAGGATGATTTCATCCAACCCGGCCCGCTGCAAGACCAGCGGAATTTCATAAATCGATGTTTCGACATCTTTTTCGACAATCACGCAGTCGCGGGGCACGTTGCAGAACAAGGAAAGCTTTTCTAGGTGCTCGGGCTCCAGATCAACCTCGGTACGGCAGACCAGTACATCAGGCATGATGCCGATTTCCCGCAGCTTGGCGACACTCTGCTGGGTGGGTTTGGTTTTGACCTCTTTGGCGGCCGCAATGAAGGGCACATAGGTCAGATGGATGAAAATGGAATTATCCCGTCCGACTTCAAGTGCCAATTGGCGGAGCGACTCGAGGAAAATCAGCCCCTCGATATCACCTACCGTCCCCCCGAGTTCCACGAGAATGATATCCGGTTTTTCACTTTCCAGAGACTTGATGCGCGCCTTGACCTCATTGGAGATGTGCGGAATCATCTGGATCGTCCCGCCGAGGTAGTCGCCGCGCCGCTCCTTGTGCAGCACATCCCAATAGATGCTGCCGGCGGTAATGTTGCTTTTCTGGGAGGTGGGCTGGCCGGTGTAGCGCTCGTAGTGGCCGAGATCGAGATCGGTTTCCGCGCCGTCATCGGTCACATAGACCTCGCCATGCTGGTAGGGGCTCATCGTGCCGGGATCCACATTCAAATACGGATCCAGCTTGAGCATGCGGATTTTCAAACCGCGGTTGATCAGCAACCGCCCCACCGAGGCGGCTGTAATGCCTTTGCCCAGAGAGGAAACCACGCCGCCGGTAATAAAGAGGTATTTCGCCATTAAATTCGTCCCATATTCAGATTGCGGAAGCATTAATAAATACGGGGTCGAATCGTATCGCCTTACCCCAATGCGTCCCAAGCCTAAAATCAAACTATCGGAACAACAGGCAGAAAAAAGGCATTCATCTACTGTACCAAAGCGGATTGAAAACCGAGCCGATCGATACCAAGCTCGATCCGATCACCGGCGTTCATGAGGACTTGCGGAGCATGCGCCGAACCTATTCCTTCCGGAGTCCCAGTGGCAATCACATCGCCCGGCAGCAGTGTCATTCCCTTGGAAATGTATTCAATCAGGTGCGGGATACTGAAGATCATATCGTTCGTATAGTTACTCTGAAGCACCTGATCATTGTGCTTTTGCCAAATATGCAGACGTCCGGGTTCGGGCACCTCATCCTTCGTCACGACAAACGGCCCGATGGGACAGAACGTATCGAATCCCTTGCCGCGGAACCACTGCCCGCTCGCCTTTTGCACAGCACGCTCGGTAACATCGTTAAGAATGGTATAGCCCGCGACGTAATCCAGCGCATCCTCCTGCCGAACTTTGGACGCTGTTTTTCCGATCACAAACGCAAGTTCCACCTCGCTATCCACCACCCGTGCTTCATCAGGCAGACAAATCGGATCATTCGGTCCGTTGATTGAGCTCGTCGCCTTCGAAAAAAGGATCGGTTCTGTCGGAATTTCATGCCCGAACTCCCGCGCATGCTTCGCATAGTTTGCCCCCACGCAAATAATCTTGGACGGCCGCGAAATTGGACAACCGAGCCGAACGTTCGCAGCCTCCACAAATTGGGCTCCGGGATCTTCCAGCATTATTTCAAGCTGCCCGATTCCATAATTCGCGAAAAAGTGATCGTTGTAGTCCTCGATATGATATGCGAGCGCCCGCACATCCAGAATACGCCCATCACCCATCCAGATTCCCGGACGCTCTTTTCCCTTTTCCCCAAACCGAACCAGTTTCATACACACCTCCAGAAAAAGTGTAGAGACAGAGTATCGTGACAGGCGGGATACGCAATACGTATTACGTAGTACGTAATGCGTAAACATTGGATTTGACGTTGATTCCCATCCTCCTGCGGCTCATCTTTCAGCCATGTGCGGACGCTTTACACAAACCAAAAGCCGCGAGAAAGTCCTCGAAGAACTGGGTGGCATTGAGCTGCCGCCTCTGTTCCATGGCCGCTACAATATTGCCCCTTCACAAAAAGTGGCCATCATCCGTCAGCCGGACGCGGATCGTGCCGGGGAGTGCGTCTGGGGCTTTGACCACCCCCAGACCGGAGCCCCGATCATCAATGCCCGTTCCGAAACGCTTGGTGAGCGGGCCATGTTCAAGGATCTGACGGCTTCCAATCGATGCCTGATTCCGGCAGACGGTTTTTATGAATGGAAAGAGAGGCAGCCCTATTATTTCCAGCTGCCCGAGAAACAGCTCTTTGCCTTTGCGGGATTGTGGCGCAACGACCAGTGCGTCATCATTACCCGCGCGGCGGATCAAACCATGCAAGCCATCCACGACCGTATGCCGGTCATTTTGACACCCCGCCAGTGGAAGACGTGGTTTGAGCAATTCCAAATTCCGGCGGCGCCTGCCCTGATCGCACGTCCCGTCTCCCGCCGCGTCAACAAGGTCAAGAACGACGATTCCTCCTGTCTGAATGCGGCCGAGGTGCAGACCGACTTATCCTTGTTTCCCGATAACGGTTGATTTACCTTTCCCCAACGTATGGAGGATGAAATGAAGATACTGGTGCTCAACGGACCCAACCTGAATCTGCTTGGTACACGCGAACCGGAAATCTACGGCCACGAAACGCTGGCCGATATCGAGGATGCGATGAGAGCCGATCATCCCCAGGTTGAGCTGGAGTTCAGGCAGTCCAACTCGGAAGCGGAGCTGATTACCTGGATTGGTGATACGCGCGGCACGTATGACGGCATCATCATTAATCCTGCCGCACTGACCCATACCAGCCTCGGCCTGTGCGATGCACTGAAGGCCGTCGCTGATGCGGTTCCGGCAATTGAGGTCCATCTCAGCAACACCCACAAGCGCGAGGAGATCCGCCATAAAAGCATCACCGCTTCGGCGTGCGTTGGGCAGATCATGGGCTTTCAGGGATTTGGTTACATATTGGCGTTGCGTGCCCTGGTGAACCAAATCAATGGGTAGGAACAGCTCACCGAGCTATCCGCTGCCGGCGCGCCCGGCGTTCGCACCCTACCTCCGTACAAGCTGACGAAACGCCTCGTCGAAAATCTGCAGATCCGGAATGTTTCGATCCAAACGGCGCGCCATACCCTCAATCACCTGAATAGCATACAGGGCTGAACGCTGGGTCTGTCGTTGCGCCTGCCCGGCAAGAACATCCAGCTCCTTCGGGAAAACCAGTCCACCGCTGTCGATGCCGGATGCGAGCATCAGCACATCACGATGCCAATCCAGCATTTCTCGAAATACATCTGCCTGCACTTCCTTGAGCCGCGCATTGGTACGCGCCTCGAGGATGCCCTTCAGTTTCGATTCGTCGAGCGTCTCGTCGGTCTGATCCAGATCTTCGTCGACGGCATCGGCAATCCCCGCCTTGACCGTATCGAACAATTCCTTGAGCCGGCTTGCCAGACGCGAAGCACCCAATCCGTTGGCCGGAGGCAGTTCACGAAGAATCCCCATCAAAGGCGCGCCCCAAACTTCATCCATCGCCCCGCTTTTCTTCTCGGCCAGTACGAGTTTCTGACAACGGGAGATGATGGTCGGCAATAGCGATTGCGGCGACTCGGTCACCAGCAGCAAAATGGTTCTGGGCGGAGGCTCCTCCAGGGTTTTGAGCAGTGCATTCTCGGAACTTGGATTCAAGCAGTCTGCACAAAGAATCACACCGGCCTTCCATCCCCCTTCAAAAGACGTCTGCGAAATGCGCTGAATCAGACCTCGAACATCCTCGGCGAGAATCTGCCGCGATTTACTCTGCGGTTCGATCCAGAGCGTATCCACGTGCTGGTGCGCCTCCATCTGTCGACAAGCCACGCACTCGTTGCATGGCTTTTCACCGGCTGTACAAAACAGCAGTTTCAGGAAGGCTTCGGCAAAATGAAGACCCCTGCCCCGGGGGGCACCCACAATGACGTAGGCATGCGCCAACCGATCGGCCTCGAATCCACTACGGATTCCCGCCCATGCTTTATCATACAGATCGACGGCTTCCATGGCTAAAGCAACGCCTCTTTGACAGCGTTCCAGACGTCGGAAGAAACATCCTCGATAGATCGGTCCGAGTTGATCATTCTGAATCGCTGCGGTTCTCGGGCGGCAAGTTTGTGATAGCCCTCGCGAACCCGATGATGAAAATCGCGGGCCTCTTGTTCAAACCGGTCATGCGAGGCCTGGCCGTCCGCATAGCGCTCCTCCAGACGCCTGAATCCCGCCTCGATGTCGAGATCCAGCAGAACGGTTAAATCGGGCATGCGGCCGAAAACCGCAAATTCGTTGATCGCATCCAACGTGGAAATATCCATGCCGCGCGCAAACCCCTGATAGGCCATGGTGGAATCGATAAACCGATCGCAGAGCACCCATGTTCCACTCTTTAGCGCCGGAAGAATGACCTGGTTCATCAGTTGCGCACGGCTCGCTGTAAAAAGCATGAGCTCGGCGCGCTCGGCCAGTGCTTCGCCGGCCGCATCGTGCTGGAGAATGCTTCGGATGGCCTCACCGGTTTTGGTTCCACCGGGTTCGCGAGTACATAAGACATCGATCCCCTGCTTCTCGAGCTGCTCGGCCAGCAAGCGGATCTGCGTTGATTTACCGCTTCCTTCCGGTCCCTCGAAGGTGATGAATTTTCCGGACATGCTTACAGCTTTCTGAGTTTCGGGCCCTCGGGCGTATCCTTGACGGTCCAGCCCAGCTCAGCCAAACGATCGCGGATACGGTCGGATTCGGCCCAGTTCTTTTCGGTTCGGGCTTCGGTGCGTGCTTCAAGCAGCTGGGCAACCTCAGGCGAAACCTCTTCTTCCTGCGGAATGAGCAGACCGAGGACGGTATCGAGCTCCTGCCACAGACAGGACACGGCAAGCGCGTTGGCGCCCGAAAGCGGATTTTCTGCCATCGCCTTGTTCCCTGCGTGAACCATGTCGAAAATTGCGGCCATGGCCCCCGAAATATTCATATCATCGTCCATCGCTTTTGCGAAGCGTGACCGTGTTTCCGCCGCCCATTCGGGCAGCTCGCCGGCATTTGTTTCCGAACCGACAGATTCCTTGATGGTCGTGTAGAATTCGTCGAGGCGCTTGAGTGCGGCGCGATTGGCATCAAGCGATTTAAACGCAAAATTAAGGGACTGCCGATAGTGCGAGGAAAGCAGTTCATAGCGCACTTCGCGACCGGTGTACCCCATGTCCAGGATTTCGCGCAGGGTGTAGAAATTTCCCAGCGACTTGGACATCTTTTTGCCGTCGACCACCAGATACCCGCAGTGCATCCAATATTTGGAATAGGGTTTGCCGGTAGCCGCCTCGGACTGGGCAATTTCATCTTCATGATGCGGAAAAATGTTATCGACCCCGCCGGTG
>JABDQT010000073.1 GCA_013042165.1 Kiritimatiellales bacterium
CGTGCTTCCGGGTCTCCGCATCCGCAGAGGGATATAAGTGCCGCCGTCAAAGCAACAGGGAACAGTTTTTTCATAACATGCCTTTCGTAAAAAATGGATTAAGAATGCGCGGGACTATAGTTCATGCATCAGCTTATTTCGATATATTTCCTCCCACTTCGGAGGCGTCTTGAAACCCTCCTGCATGAGATATCGGAAGTGATTCACTTCCGAAACCAGGTCGGGGAAAATTTCATCAAACAGGTAGCAGAATTCGGCATAGTTTTTTTCTGCTTCTTCGAAGTGCCCCTGCAGCTGGTGCGCGAGGCCCAGACCAATCATGGCCCCCGGACTGTCCGGAAGGGCTGTGCGGACCTGCCCATACATGGAGCCGGCTTTTTTCGGATTGCCCTGCAGCATATAGATCCTTGCCATCATCATGCGTGCACGGGCCGCTTCGTCAGGATAATGCTTCATAATCGCCTGACCGGTACTTATCGCTGTGCGCAGGTCATTTTTTGAATAGGCATCATTCAATTCCGTGCTCAACACGTCCAGCGGTGGCGGCGTTGCAATCAGGTCATAGAAGGTGCGCGCGCCGAATATGGCCATCAGCGTTACGGCAATAATGAGTAGGTCAAAACTGTCGATTCTGACTTTTTTCAGCACCTTGAAAAAGAATCCGGAGATGACTCCTTTTCCATGATATCGATATTGCCGGTCCGCCTGCAGGTTCAAGATAAAGGCCGCCAGGGCAGGGTTGATCTGGAACCGCCCGAATTGTTCGATGGACAAGGTATGCCATTCCACGCAACCCTGCAGTATGACGCGGGAGAATGCGAGCAGCATGGAGTTGTTTGGATCGGAAGTCTTGAGGCTCATATAGATTAGAAACTGCTGCATCAGCGGAAACGTATTGTCCTCGAGTGCGGACATGCGCCAGCTCAAGAGATTAAGTCCGCCCGGCAGCGCACTGCCCTCCTGAATATGATCGAGAATAATTCCCGTCTTGTTGTGCGGTAGTTTTTTCCACAGCAAAGGAACGATTTCACAGAAGCCCCGGTTAGGTACTATGGCTTCGCGAATCAGCGCATTGGAGAATGAGTTATCATTCTCGTTCCAGTATTGATCGAACAGGTTGCTTTTGAGCATCGTGCGATCTTCGCCAAAAGGTTTATCTTCTTTTGCGAAAAGTTTCGACTCGCTGCACAGGCGCTGGAAAGCTTCGATTTCCGTAAGCAGCAGGACGGTCAGGTCGACGGTCGCCATATCGGTCTGGTAGCTTTCCGGCGCGACTGGCTCGTTCTTGTTTTTCCAGCAATGCATGCCTCGTCGTTTAGGGTCGAAATGGTGCAGCATCCATTGCAGATGTCGGCGCAGCAACGGCAGGATGGTATCCAGGAAAGTCTCATTCTTGCGCTCTTCCCAGACGATTTCCGCCACTTTTGCCATCATCGGCTTCGGTGATTCCAGTACGGAATGGGAGGTGTAGGGGGCATAGATTACGGGAATGGCGCCTGAGTTGCTCTGTAGTTTCAGTGCGCAGAGAATGAGCTCCTCGGCAACCTCGATGTCCATCAGACGCCAGGCGAGCACAAGCGGAAAAAGCTCGTTGATATCAAACTGCGGGGTTTCAGAGCCTAACGTCTGGCTCCATGCATGCGGGATTGTGCCTTCCGGCGGTCGCAATGCACGCATCATTGATTCTGCAGAGATGGCGGCCAGCGCATCATGATGCATCATTTCCACAAAAAATTGACCGACCCCCCGCCGGCGATCCAGCTCGGATTGAACAGCTTCCTCGATCGATCGGTTCATGTAGCGTTCCGCAATATGCCGGGCTTCCTCCAGAACCGGTGTCTTGGTGACAAGGCAAAACAGACCCTCCCGACAGGTGAAAAATGCGCTTTCAACTCCGTTTTCCAGCCACATGGAATGCTCCTCGATGAGTAGCTCCATGCTAGATGAGAGAACGGGATCGGCTATGCCATCGTTGGTACGACCCCACAGCACGCCAGGTTCGGGGACGATGACTTCTGCTCCATATGCGCGTTTGCGTTTCTCGAAATAGGCGCAAAATCCGTTGAACAAGAGGTTTATGCTGGAGTTTTGCGGTACGGGAATCTGCAGAATCCATGCAGGGTTCGGAACATTGGCGGTGATGCGCCCCACGGTCTCCGTGGTGCGGAAAAACTGATTGGAGCTCTCGTTTCGGAACCGGGAGTGGCATCCGCGCGGTTCAAAGATCCAGTCGGCGATCCATGGATGGGATGGATAGTTTCTAAATATGAAATTCATCTGAAAATAGTGTTTGTTGCAGCTCGATTCATCAAGAGAATTTGTCGGTCGAACCCTTTAAACAAATTTTTGTAACTTAGCGTTGACGAGAGGGCATCAGTTGCTGTTAATTCCCCCCTTTCTTCACTATAATAGGTGAACTGTGCACTTTTATGATTAAGGAGTACCATGGCTGTATCGAAAAAGAAGGCTTCCAAGAAAGCATCGACTAGCAAGAAAACCCCCGCCAAAAAGAAGACGGCCAAAAAAAGCGTAAAGAAAGCTCCAGCAGCCAAGGTGGTCAAGAAAGCCGCCAAAACGGCAAAGAAAGCACCAGCCAAAAAGAAAGCATCGGCCAAGAAAAAGGCTCCGGCCAAAAAGAGTGCTGCCAAGAAAGCGCCCGCGAAGAAGGCGCCTGCCAAGAAAGCTCCGGCCAAAAAGAGCACCGCGAAGAAGGCGCCAGCGAAGAAAGCGCCCGCCAAGAAAACTGCTGCGAAGAAGGCACCGGCCAAGAAAAAAGTCGAGGCCAAGAAGAAGCTGACCGGCCGCGCTGCGGAGAAAAAGATGCAGGAGGATAGAGTGGCCGCCACGGTGGCTGCTGTAGATGAAGCCACGGCCGGCGGTGTTTCCCTGATGGATCGGGAAGAGCGCAATGACCGCATCAAGGAATTGATGGCATTGGCTTCCGATCACGGCTTCCTGACCTTCGAAGATATCAACGAAGCGTTTCCGGAAGATATGGTCGTTGTCGAGGATATCGATAAGATTGTCGGCCTGCTTCAAAGCATGGAAATCGATATTATCCGGCAGGACGATGTCGAAGAGTATCAGGCCCGCATGGAGAAGGAGCAGGCCGATAAGCAAAGCGCCCGTTCCGATGTGCTCGACGATCCGGTTCGCATGTACCTCAAGCAGATGGGCCAGGTTCCGCTGCTGACCCGCGAGCAGGAAGTCGAAATTTCGATGCGTATCGAAGAAGCCGAAATTGCCACCACGAAAATGTTCAATCGCCTGGGGTGCGCAACCGATGCCTATCTGGGTGTGATTGAACGGCTCGAACTCGGTAAGGAGCGTTTCGACCGTATCATTTCAGACAAGCATGTGGAGTGCAGGGAGGATTACTTCAACGACCTGCCGAAGGTGTTGAGAGGGATAGACCGCAACCGCGAGCTCAAGCTCAACTACTATCTCGACTCTTCAAAAGCCAAAAAAGGCAGTGCGGAGGAAGGCAAAGCGCTGAAGCTGTTCGATAAGGCGCAGGATCGTCTGTCCGAGTATTTCAAGCAGCTCCATTTCAAGCAAAAGGCTATCGAGGATATTGTTCCCGAGATCGACAAGCAGTACCACAAGATGAAACAGCTGCTGGCTGAAATTGATCGGCTCAAGAAAAGTCGCGCAAAAAGCGCCAATACGGATCTGCGTGCCATTCGCAAGGAGGTCAGGGAACTCGAAACCTACCTGCAGATGGATCAGAAAGAATTCATGCAGCACCATGCCGACCTGCGCGTCTGGCTCCGCAAGGGACTGAAGGCAAAAACCGAAATGATCGAGGCCAACCTGCGCCTTGTCATCAGTATTGCCAAGAAATACACCAACCGCGGCCTGTCGTTCCTCGACCTCATTCAGGAAGGGAACATGGGGCTGATGAAGGCGGTCGAAAAATTTGAATATCGCCGCGGTTATAAGTTCAGCACCTACGCCACCTGGTGGATCCGGCAGGCGATTACCCGGTCGATTGCGGACCAGGCCCGTACGATCCGTATTCCGGTTCATATGATCGAAACGATCAACAAGCTGATGCGCATCCAGAAACAGCTGCTGCAGGAATTCGGCCGTGAAGCAACGCCCGAGGAGCTGGCCGAGGAAATGGATCTTCCGGTCGAGCGTGTTCGTGCAATATTGAAAATTGCCCAGCAGCCGATTTCGCTGCAAAGCCCGATCGGTGACAGCGACGACACGCATTTTGGCGACTTTATCGAGGACAAGTCGGCGGAAAAACCCGATGAAATGACCGCCTTCAGTCTGCTCAAGGAGAAAATCGGCGACGTGTTGCAGACACTCACCGACCGTGAGCAGGAGGTGCTTACACTGCGTTTCGGTCTTGTGGATGGATATCCGCGCACGCTGGAAGAAGTGGGCCGCAAATTCAATGTAACCCGCGAACGTATCCGGCAGATCGAAGCCAAGGCCCTGCGCAAGATGCGCCACCCGACGCGTATCCGCAAACTCGAGGGCTTCCTCGACGGCGAATAGCCATGGGCGGTGCCATCAAAAGGATCATCAAGCGGGACGGGCGGATTGCGCCCCACGACCGCAGTCGTATCAC
>JABDQT010000079.1 GCA_013042165.1 Kiritimatiellales bacterium
ATCCACGCCCTCCACAATCAAAAAAGCTTTCGGGACAAGAACGATACCGATTGCGCCAAGGAAACTATCGAATCCTATACTCGATTGAAGACGAGAAGCTTGTCGTCCAAGTAGTCAAAGTTGGCAACAGGCGAGATGCATACAAATAGGGATCGAACCAGGGCATGGCCCTTACGGTTGCCGTCGCACAACAGGTCAGGCGTTTCATCGCCGCAACCAAAGTTCCGTAATATTCCTGCAGCTGACACTTCCGTGCAACCGCAGGTCACACCATAAGTTCTAAAATTATTTGCCCCCCTTCGGGAGGACGCTGACGCAATCGTTCACACGCGTTGAACAAAGCATGTGCGGTTATCTGCGCGGCCTGCCGAGCGCTCATGGTATCCACCAAACCGCGCGCCGCAGTCCTTCCGCTATCCCCAGAAAGGATTTGCGGGAAATGGCACACAACGGTAGCTTTCTCCGAATTCATTACGGAGATTTTCATGCAGCATCTTATTCATACCGGCCTGCTATTCATCACACTGCTCTTGATCGCCCCCGCTCTCTCTGCCCGGGAGTTCCTGTCGCCGGAAACCATTGCCGCGATGTCGGCGGAAGCCACGGCCGAAAAATATCCCGATTCGGATGACGTGCTGATCGACGATTTTATCCAGGTGCACTACGAGGCGGACGGCACCTCGGAAACCTGGGACGATACCGCCATCAAGGTTCTGACGGAAAAGGGCAAGCGCAAGAACCGCGAACTCAAGCTCGCCTTCAATACGTCCTACGGAACCAATTATTTCACCCGGGTGCAGGTGATCAAGCCGGATGGCAGCGTGCTGGAGATCGATCCCGCGGCCAACAGCAAGGTGATGGTGGATCCGGGCCAGATGAGCGCCAATATCTACAACCCCAACTCCAAGCGTCTGCAGCTTTCGGTGCCGGGCCTTGAAGTCGGCGATACCCTGCGCTACATCGCGCACAACATGCGCTTCAAAACGGTGGTGCCGGATGTCTGGAGCGATTATCAGGTTTTCGAGCACACGAGCCCGATCGAGCGCACAACCTATCAGGTTATTGCCCCGAAGGAGCGGCCGCTGGTAAAGATTGCGCTCAAGGCGGAGATTCCCGGCACAGTGACTTTCAATGAAGAGCGATCCGAACAGGACGGCCGGATCATCTACACCTGGCAGGTGCGGGATGTCCCGCGCATGTTCGACGAACCCAACATGCCCACCCGCTACACGGTCGTTCAACGCCTGCTGATCAGTACAATGGAAAAATGGGAAGACCTCTCCAAGTGGTACTGGGATCTGTGCCTGCCGCGCCTGGAAGCCACCACCCCGGAAATGGAAGCCAAGGCGAAGGAGCTGGTGGCGGGCATGACCAACACGATGGATAAAATCCAGGCCGTCTTCAGCTTTGTCTCGCAGGATATCCGGTACATGGGCATCACCACCGAAGAAGAGGCCCCGGGCTATGAGCCGCACGACGTCAGCATCACCTTCGAAAACCGCTATGGCGTCTGCCGCGACAAGGCGGCACTGCTGGCCACCATGCTGCGCATCGTGGATGTCGAAGCCTTTCCGGTCATCATCATGGCCGGCCCGAAAAAGGACGAGGAAGTCCCGCAGGCCTTCTTCAACCATGCGGTCACCGCCGCACTCGACGACAACGGCGAATATGTGCTGATGGATGCAACCGACGAAAACACAAAGGATATCTTTCCTTCCTATCTGCAGAACATGAGCTACATCGTCGCCCGGCCCGAAGGCGAAACCCTGCTCACCTCCCCCATCATCCCGGCCGATGACAACCTGCTCAAAATTACCTCGGTCGGGGCACTCGACGAGACCGGCAAACTGGACGCCGAAAGCTCACTGAATTTCGAGGGCATCAACGATACCGTTTATCGCAACTATTTCTCCAAGATCAAACCCGAGGAGCGCCGGCGCTTTTTCGAGGGGCACATCAAGCGCTCCATGCCCACCGCCGAACTCAAAACGCTGAACATTACACCGGTCGAGCTGCGCGACACCACCCAGCCGCTCAGGATCGAACTCACCTATTCCGCAGAAAACCTCCTGATCAGCGGAAAGCAAAACAAGATGCTCAGTCTGCCGCGGCTGGGCAGCTCGCTCGGATATGCCAACTTCCTCATCGGCCAAACCGGACTCGATAAACGAAATTATCCGCTCTTCACCCGCATGACCGCAGGGATCCGGGAAACACTTGCGCTGGACCTGCCCGCCGATATCGGCACGCTCAACATACCCGACTACCAAACCATCGACTCCGCTCCGCTGACGTGGAACATGCGTGCTTCACAACACGGTCAAACACTTGCCGCCACCAATACCTTTCTGATGAATGCCGTGGAGTTCAGCCCGGAGGAATATCTGGTGCTGAAGCAAAACCTGAAGGAGATCGAGTACAACCTGCGCAAAAAACTGATCCTCGACCGTCCTGCAGCAGTCAGCGCGGAGGAGCCGGATGTGCGCATTCTCGAGCACGACACTCAAATCGAACTGCAAGACGCGAACACATGGAAGGAAACCTCCCGTTCCACAGTCGAAATCCTGACCTATGCCGGCAAGAAGAAGAATTCCGAGATCAAGATCTCCTACAACCCGGCATGGCAGCACATCGAACTCATCATGGCCAGGGTCACCCTTCCCGACGGCACCGTAAAGGAGAGCAGCGAAGAGGAAATAACCCTCATGGATGCCGGATGGGTGGCCTCCGCGCCGCGCTATCCGGCCGAGAAGATTCTTGTTGCGAACCTGCCCGGAGTGGAGATCGGCAGCATCCTGGAATATGAGTTGGTCTCCACCGTCGACGGCAAGCCGTTCTTCTCCACGATGCAGCTGTTCAACGGGCACGAACCGATCCAGAGCAAGACCGTTTCAATCACCGCCCCCCTGTCCCTTGATCTGAAGGTACTCAATACCGGGCTGGCGGAAACCGTGACGGCCAGCGATGAGACGGTCTCCTTTGTCTGGAGCGCCACCAACCAACCCGCCGTAAAGAAAGAGGAAGCCCTGCCGGCGTGGTGGACGTTCAACCCCGCCGTATTTGTCAGCGCCAGCGACTGGAGCACCTATGCCCGCAATGTGCATTCGCACCTCCTGTCCGCCGCAACCGGTCAGCCAGAAACCGCAACGCTCGCCCGCCGGCTGACCGACGGGATCGGCGACGCCCGCGCCAGGGCCATTGCCCTGCGTGACTGGGTGGCCAAGAATCTGCGTCCGGCAGGCACAGGCCTCACCGGCCTGCCGCTGTCCGCCATCACACCGGCCGACCAGACCCTCGCCGATCGCTACGGAAACAATACGGATCGGATGGTGGTCCTCTATGCCCTGCTCCAGGCGGCGGGCTTCGAGCCCGAGTTCATTCTTTCAGGAAGCCTCCCCTTCACCGACGAAGCCGCAAGGCCCCTGCTGGCCGTACCCTCCCGCACCGCATTCAACACGGTGCTTCTGAAGGTGCAGGTCGATGGAGAAACGACGTATCTCAACGGTTCGTCGCAGTATGCGGAACTCGGTACCTCCGGCTTCGACCGGCGCATCGCCCTGCGCCTCGCCGATGGTTCCGTCGAACAAATCCGGGTCAGCCCGGGCAAAGAGGAATATGCACATGCATTCCTCGATATGGTCGTTTCACCGGACGGCCGGATTCAACTTTCGCAGCGCGCCGTTGTACAAGGCAAGGCGTTCGAGGCATTCCACAGGAATTACGCCGAACTAACGCCGGAAAAACGCCGCCGGCACTATCTTGAAATGCTCAGCGGCTTCTCGCAGTCGGCCGAAGCCGCATCCGACCTTGTCACCGACTACGATGACTATCCCGGCCGCCTCGAATACACCCTCGTGGCCGACCGCTATGCCGTCCGCGATGGCGACTTCCTCTATTTCACGCTGCCCGGCGGGCTGGGTGGTCTGCTTAAATACCGGTCCAACGAGCGCACCCTTCCGCTGGCCTGGAGCAACTACGTCAACACAACGACGGAATACAACATAACCCTGCCTGCTGGCTACGAGCCCGTCATCCTGCCCGGAAACTTTTCATGGCAGGCACCCGAGGGCGCCGGCAAGGTCGATATCATCGTCGACTATTCGGAGGCCGAGCACGCCATACGCATCGGACAGGAGGCCCATCTCCGGCCGGCGCTCATTCCGGCCGGCGAATTCCCCGACATCATCGAAACCAGCCGCAAGCTGGCCCACCCGGACATGCACACCATTCTGCTGAGGAAAAAGGTGCAGCCATGAACACCACCGCTCTCCTTTGCATTGCGGCTCTGGCGATCCCCGCCGCCGCGCAGGCGTATGAAAAAGCGTTTGCACCCACCAAGCCGGGCGCATTGGAAGTGAAGATCATTCCCGAACGCACCCTGATTGTCGCGCAACAAGAGGGCCGCTACTTCGACGAAAACAACCGGCTTTTCAGAGATCTATTCCGCTATATCAAGGATAACGATGTTTCCATGACGGTCCCCGTCAAGGCGGACATCGATCCCGGGAAAATGTATTTTTACATCGGCGACGGGGATCTCGAAAAAGAGCTGAAGGATACCGATGCGGTCAAGGTGGTCATGGTTCCCGAAACCAAAGTCATGAGCATGGGCGTACGCGGGAGCTACTCCGAAAAAAACTTCAGGCAGGCGCGCGACAAGCTGGCCGGCCATCTCGAGGCTTCGGAGGAATGGAAACAGTCGGGCGATGCCTATGCCATTTACTGGAACGGGCCCTTCGTCCCCGGCTTCATGAAGCGCTTCGAGGTGCATGTACCCATCGAACCCGTGCCCAAGAAGAAGAAGAAAGAAAAGAGCGAATGAGGCTGCACTGGCTTCAGCATGTTCCGTTCGAGGGCCTTGGCATCATCGAGGAATGGGCGTCCAATCAACAGGCAGAGATTTCCTGTACAAGACTGTATGAGGGCGATCCGCTTCCATCGACCGGAAGCTTTGACTGGCTGGTGGTGATGGGCGGGCCGATGGGCATTTACGATCACGACGAGCACCCCTGGCTTGTGCAGGAAAAGGCGTTCATCCGGCAGGCCATCGATGCCGGCAAAACCGTGCTTGGCATCTGCCTCGGCGCACAGCTGATTGCCGACGCGCTCGGTGCAAGGGTTTATCCGGGCCCGCAAAAAGAGATCGGCTGGTTTCCGGTTCGCCGACCCAAAGATGCGCCGCACATGATCCCCGACGAGCTGACCGTATTCCACTGGCATGGGGACACCTTCGATATTCCGGAAGGCGCTGTTCAACTGGCGGTCAGCGAGCCCGGAATCAACCAGGGCTTTGTCTATAATGACCGTGCTGTCGCCCTCCAGTTCCACATGGAAACTACACCGGAAAGCATGGAGGCGCTGATTGAACACTGCGGCCATGAGCTGACCGACGCCCCCTTTATCCAGACCGCCGAAGAGATGCGTGAAGGCGTTCCGCATATGGTAAAAATCAACGCGGCCATGACGGCGCTGCTCGACGCCCTGCCCATCCCCTAGCGAAATCTTGCAACGCAGGCAATGAAACCATACGCTCCCGGACATGTTGATCACCAACAGCATTGTTCCGATTTTCCTGCTGATCGCGCTGGGCAAGGTTTTGCAGAAGATGAATGCCTTTCCCGATGCGTTTTTCAAGGGGCTGAACAAGCTGGTCTTCTGGTGCGCACTTCCGGCGCTGCTGATCATCAGCATCAGCACCGCGGAAATCGACTTCCGGGCCATTGCGGGCATCACGCTCCTGTTCACGGCGGGCACTCTGGTCAGTCTGGGAATCGCATGGCTGGCGGCAAAACGCCTTAAACTGGATGGCCCGTCAGCGGGTTCTTTTATTCAGGGTTCTTTCCGCGGTAACGGGGCCTTTGTCGGCCTGCCGGTCATCCTGTATACTCTGGGAACGATCGATCCAAATGCCGAAGTACTCAGCACGGTCGTACTAGCGCCCGTTGTTCTGGTATTCAATATCCTGAGCGTCTCCGTGCTGCTCCACCACAGCCGGCACAAAAGCAGCACCGGCCAATCGATCGCAACCTTTGTTAAGCAGCTCATCAAAAACCCGCTCATCATGGCCTGCGCACTCGGCCTTGTTTTGAACCGGCTGAATATGGAACTGCCTCTATTTCTCTCCCGCCCGCTGGATGCGCTCGGAAAGGCCGCGCTCCCGCTGATCCTGATCAGCATTGGCTCATCGCTGGGATTTGTCCGTTTAAAGGGAGCGGCATCGCCCACGCTGATTGCATCGCTACTCAAGGTGGCCGTCACCCCGGCGATCGGATTCCTGCTCGCCCCGCTTTTGCCGCTCGATACCACCGGACGAATGATTGCCATTTTCTATCTCGCCTGCCCGACCGCCGGCATGTCGTATGTCATGGCCGAGGTGATGGGCAACGATGCCCCGCTCGCCGGACGTATTGTCGCGCTGAGTACGCTGCTGTCCGCCATCACGCTGCCCATCATCATTGCCATTGGACTCTAAGATGATTTCATTCGAACACATCATGCTGAAGGTGCAGGAGCGAACGCTCTTCATCGACGCCTCGCTACAGATCCGGCCGGGCGAAAAGGTGGTCGTGCGCGGGCCCTCCGGTTGCGGAAAAAGCTCACTGCTCAAATGCGCGGTCGGGGCGTTGCCGGCGGCGGAAGGAATCATACGCATCGATGGCACGGAGCTGAAAAGCGCAACAGTCGCGGGGATTCGCAGCCGGATTGCCTACATCGGGCAGGAGCCCGTGCTTGGGGCGGACCGCGTGCGCGATGCCCTGTTGCTTCCCTTCACGTTCAAGACGCACCGGGACCGCGCGCCTGCGGAGGAACGTATTTCCAGGACGCTGGACCAGCTACATCTTTCCAGCGATATACTGGATAAGGCGTGCAAGCGGATTTCCGGCGGCGAAAAGCAGCGTATCGCCGTTGCGCGCGCCCTGCTGCTGGATAAATGCATCTTTCTGGTTGATGAGGTCACCTCCGCCCTTGATCCAAGAAGCCGCGACGCGGTAATGGCCGAACTGTTCCAGCCGGAGATCACCCTGCTTTCCGTCTCGCACGATCCGGAATGGATCAATGCCTGCGACCGGATTGTTGAAATCAAAAACCGGCAACTACAGGAACCCGTCGCAGACTTCACCCCGCCGGGCGGAACAGGAACCGGAAATCAAAAACCGGAAATCAACAATGCGGACAACGGAGGTGCACCATGACCGTTGATTTGTCGATTGCTTCACTGCTCTGGATGTATGCGTTGATCCTCGTTCCGGTTGCGATCTTCTTCTATCTTCAGCTCGGCATTATCCGCGACACACTGTTTGCCCTCATCCGCATGACCGCGCAGCTGTTTCTGGTCGGATTTTATCTGAAATATGTTTTTCAGCTGAACAATCCGCTGGTCAGTCTGCTGTGGGTGGCCCTTATGCTGGTGGTCGCCAATCTGAGCATTCTCAACAAAGCGGGGCTGAAGCGCAGCGTCTTTTTCTGGCGCCTGCTGGCAGGTGTGGCCGGCAGCACCCTGCTGGCCGGCGGCTGGTTTATTCTCGTCGTGATCCGTCCTGAGCCGATTTACGACGCGCGCTACATGGTTCCGATTATCGGCATGATTCTCGGAAACTGCCTGCGCAGCAATGTGCTGAGTCTGGAACGTTTCTACAGCGGCATCCGGAAGAACGAAAATGAGTTCACGACCTATCTCATGCTTGGAGCAAACCTGCATGAGGCCGTCCGCCCCTATCTGCGGGATGCCATCAAGGCGGCCGTTAATCCTTCCGTTGCCACGATGGCCACCATGGGTATTGTGTCGCTGCCCGGCATGATGACCGGACAGATTCTCGGGGGTGCCATGCCGATGGAAGCCATTAAATACCAGATCGGTATCATGATCTGTATTTTCACCGCCATGGTGGTCGCGGCACTCGTCAACATTCAGCTCAGCCTGTCTGTCGCCTTCGATGACCACCAGCGCCTGCAGCAGGATATCTTTCAATAATATAAAATAGTTGCACCAAAAAGGGCACATGATTCGTTTAGTGTGAAAAGGGAGCTTCTCATGAAAAATAAACCCGTTTTAGTCATTGTCGCTGTTTCAGCGCTGATTGTCTTCGTTAGTATTGCCTTTGCTTTCAAAAGCGCCAGCGGACGCAAAACGGCGGAGGCCGAAGCCGCCCGCCTGCGAGAGCAGATTGGACGCATGCAGGCCTACCTGCCGGACGAGGACGTCGTTGCGGCGTTCATTGATCGGGGCGAGACCAACGAGATTGCTGTACTCAAAGTACTGCTGGCCGAAAAGAATGAGGAACTGGCTATGCTCTCAACCAGCAATGAGCCCGAACCGGAAGAAGAAGAACGGCCGGAACGGGAAAGCTGGGAGGATCGGATGGCGCGCATGAAAGAGGAGGATCCGGACGGCTATGCCGAGATGGTCGAGCGCCGACAGCAACGACAGCAGGAAATGCGCTATACCTTGGCCGAGCGCACCGCCACCTTCATGGATCTCGACACCTCGCTGATGAATGAAGAGGAGCTGGCCAACCACGAGAAGCTGGTGGAAATAATGGCGAATGTCTGGACACTGACGGATGAATTCCAGGATCCGGAAGCCGCTCCCGACCGGGAGGTCATGCAGGAGTTGTACCGGGAAATGAGCGAGGCTCGCCCGCTGTTGCAGCAGGAGCGGGTGATCATGTTTAAACAACTGGGCGCCGAGCTCGGCTACCAGGGCGAAGACGCAAACCTCTTTGCTGATCATGTCGAAGATATTATTTCAGCTACGACACTGCGTTCGCCGCGCGGCGGAGGCCGCAGAGGCGGCCGACGGTAGCGCAACATCTCTGATAAACTCTTGCCAACACTCCATCCATTTAGCTCTTGCCCGGCGAGCGAGAGAGCGTATGCTCCGAATGGATGAGGGTATGCCTCGTCCCGCATGTACAACCAGCAGGAGGACGTATGAAAAGGACATTGATTGTAGTATGCATCGGCTGTTTTTGCCTTTCAGCCATGGGGCAGTTTTTCAGCAAGGAAGAAAAAGCCGCCAAGGAGAAAGAAAAAAAAGCGGCGATGAAATCCTCCCTGCAGGAGGCGGAACAAAAGGTCATTTATATTGAGTTCTGTCATGCTCAACAAGAGGCACATGACAAAGCCGCCAGAATGCATCCCGTCAAGATTCACCACACACCCGAACAGCGTGAATCCCGAACAATTAAAGCGGAAAAAACCGCGGCGGCACTCATGAATCCCTACCGGGAAGAGATTGCAAAAAAACACAGCATCTCGGTGGAATACCTGGCCGACATCTTAAAAACCGGCAAGGAACAGGAGTGGCCGGATGGGCTAGAGGCTCCCCCCGAGGAGGAGTGACAGACCCTGTTTGATTGAATCAACGCCTGCGGGCATCCATTCGGGTGCCCGTTTTTTACGTTTGCAATCCCATCCGCCTCTGGCAAAATTCGCCGCTAATTTTTCAACAAAGGAAACACTATGTCTAAAACATACAAAATCGCTTTGCTGCCCGGTGACGGCATCGGCCCTGAAGTCATTACCGAATCGGTCAAGGTGCTCGATGCCGTGGCGGAAAAATCGGGCTTTGCTCTCGAATATACCACCTGCAATGCCGGCGGCGCGGCAATCGACGCGCACAACGATCCGATGCCCGACTCCGTGGTTGAAACCTGCAAGGCATCCGATGCCGTGCTGCTAGGCGCGGTTGGCGGCCAAAAGTGGGATCACCTCACCGGAGCCCTGCGCCCCGAAAGCGGTCTGCTGAAAATCCGCAAGGAACTCGGCGCCTTTGCCAACCTCCGCCCCGTCACCATTCCCGCCTCGCTGGCGGAAAACTCGCCGCTGCGCCCCGAAGCGGTCTCCGGTCTCGACCTCTTCACGGTGCGCGAATTGACCGGCGGCATCTACTTTGGAGAGCCCGTCGGCGAAGCAGGCGAAGGCGACGACAAAAAGGCGTGGAACACGATGGTCTATTCCGTCGGCGAAATTAAACGCGTGGCCCGCGTGGCCTTTGAATGGGC
>JABDQT010000081.1 GCA_013042165.1 Kiritimatiellales bacterium
ACGGAATTGGTCTTCCAGGTATTGGAGTTGGTTTTGGTGACCGTGAAGGCGGTCTTCTGGCTGTCGCCGACGGCATCATACTTCAACGCGAAATCGCCGGTTCCTTCATCAAGATAGACCACCGAAAGCTCAATGCGCTGGCCGGGATTCGGCGTGAGCCGGTCATTCACATCGAAATACATCATGCTTGATGCGCTGCCGAAACCACGCGCAAAGCGGTCGTACGGATGCGATGACGGGGTGAGCGTCCCGCGAACGCGCCAGCGCCCAATACTGGTGGTTTCGGGATTGATCTGCGTGATAAACCGGTCGTAGTTTCCAGCATGAATTCCCCAGCCGGAATCATTAAAGCCGACTTCCGACGCAGTGGCCCGTTTGCGTTGGGCAACCTGTAAGAGCGTGGCAAAGTACGGGCTATCCATCTGGGCACCGTTCACCGCATTGCTCGCACAGATGGCCTCGTACCGATTCGTGTTGGTCTTGTTGAAATCGCCCCCCCCATAGTCGGCTAACGGGAACATGGAGGCATCGGACGAATCGAGTCCTTTGTGGAAGACGCAGAATCCGCCGCGGGCCGTGGCGGGGACGAGCTCAGCCGCCCATAGATTGAAAAGGGTAAACGACTCCTCGTAGCCTCCGGCGGACATGTCTTCCAAGGCGTTTTCGGTCACATCCCAGATGCTCATGCCGGCATTCAACTGCTCGAGTGCGCACCAATAATAATTCAAGCGAACATTGAGCTGCCAGAAGGGCAGACTATACGACTGATCCATCTCGCTTCTTGAAAACAGTTTTGCATCGGAATCTTCCGCAATGGCTTTGTACGCTTTAGGCGTATCTCCGGAAAAAGACAGATGGTGTCCGCGCGTCGATCCGTCATACTTGACGCCCATCCCCCCCGTCACATTGTTGTTGATCCAATCCCACTCGTCATCGTACTGGCCGGGCTCAACGTGCACGAACAACAGCGGTATAACCGGCCCCGGCCCTTCCTGAAAAGCCTGCCGGTGCACTTCGAACGCCCACTCCCTGTAATCCAACCACTCCGCAGCGGAAATCTTATATTGGAGGGGCACATTATCCCCGTTTTCGTAGGGCTCTTCGTCACCGGTAGCCCCGGTATCCACCCGGATAAAGGCAATGCGATCCTGCAGGTTCGATGCCACATCCTGACGCAGATGCTTGGCAAACGCCCTCACCATTTCTTCGTAGTAGATTTTAAATTCCGGATCCAGATAATAGCCGTACGTAAATCCGATATCGGGGTTTTCGATGAAGGAAGGAACGCCCGCGCTAAACATCCAAGGCGGATGGCTCTTGCCGACCCCCGATGATCCAACCGTCCCGATCTTGACGGTAAACACCTGATTCTGATCGTCAGCAAACTGCAACAGGGAATCTATCGCCGTCCAGTTGTAGTTGCTCCGGGCGGTGTGCACCTCAGCCCAGGAGACATCCATTTCCTGACCCCGAGTGAATGGATATACAGCTACGGAGTTAAATCCCGTCCGATCCCACACACCGTAGGCTTCCCGAGCCAACCCCAATGTGGCTTGTGCCATATTGGTCCAAAACATCACCAATAAACCCAAAATGGTCAATTTCGTATAGATTCGCATAATTTTCTTAGTCCTCTTTACCTTTTAGTCACAATTCAGTCGGTTTCGTTCACTTGGCAGGCATTAATCCGGCCCTGCTTCCAGTTCTCATGCCGTGTTTCCCGTATGTTAGTATAATGATGTGCGCAGGAGCAGACACCGTGCCATCAAAATCACTTCGGCTTCCGGCATGGGTGCATGCAAACCGGCGCTAAAACATGAAATTATTTGCATATAAAAATATAGCGCTAAATAATTTAAGGCGAATAACTTACTAAAAACACTACGGTCTCAAAGCCTCAATCTAAACAACCGCACTCGGGAATCGAATCCTCCGCTCAACCTTACAAAAAAAACGATTTTTTTGTTGCCAAATCCGCTTAATGCGCGTACATATTTGTACAGACCTTGAGGTGGATACCAATATGCCAGCCGGTTGAGAGAGATCAGTATTCTCTGGCCGGAGCCATTTTGGTAGGTGTCGCTTTGAGTAACAACATCAACATCAACATCAACAGAGGAGAGAGCAATGAGAAAGTACTTATGCGTGCTGCTGGCTTTGGCAGCTTCGATATCCGTTGCGACGGCGCAATTCGTCAATACGGGATTTACAGCCCCTGACTACAGCGACGGCGATCTTGCCGGGCAGCAGGGCTGGACTGCAGTGCCCAACAC
>JABDQT010000089.1 GCA_013042165.1 Kiritimatiellales bacterium
TGAACGCACTGGTAAACAGTCGCCGGAAGATCGGCATCTTTATTGTCGCGGTACTGACCATCGTCGTCATCCTTGGCTCGCTGATGTATGTCATTGAAGGCGACGCCAACGGCTTCACCAGCATTCCTCGGTCGGTCTACTGGGCCATCGTTACCCTCACGACCGTCGGGTATGGCGACATTTCGCCGCAGACCAGCCTGGGGCAGGCGTTGGCCGCCGTCATAATGATCATCGGCTATAGCATCATCGCCGTACCCACTGGCATCATCACCGCCAAGCTGGGGCTTTCCGCCGCCCTGAAGAAGAGCGCCCGGTTGTGCAGTGCCTGCGGCCACGGACAGCACGATGCCACCGCCGCCCATTGTAATCAGTGCGGTGCAAAACTGGAGTAGAACCTATCCTAAAACCTCCGCCGCCCCGCTGAAGCCGGGCGGCCTACATCAGCTCTGTGAGCCGAACGATGTATTGCGTTTCAAGCGCTAAGCGGATCAATTGGTCTGAGGCCAGTCGGGTTTCGACAGCATCTCCAGCGCAGTTTTCCGTGCCAGATGGTTGAGGTAGCCGGTGGTCTTGTGCCCGTGCCGCGTCGCTCCCGATACCACATCCACGGCCGACTTCTCGGCATAGGGATCGAAGGGGACATTCTTGAACTGCTTGAGGACGGACATCACCTGCCGGCGATCCTTGGCGTTTCTGATTTTACCAATGTCGGGAAACAGCGCTTCGCGGAGTACAAATCCATCGGGGGTTTTGTCCACAATCACAACACCCGTAATGGGTTTGTATGATTTGACTTCACGGTAGGCCATGCCCGTCTTTGGATTCCCGTTATGATCGCAACCGACATACATTCGTTCGATGGTGCGCGAATACGGTGCATCGGATGTCGCCACCTCAAGATCGGCCAGGGTTTGATTGATCAGGGTCTGAATCTCATCGGCCTGTACCAGGCCGGTAAAGGCGAGAACTGTTCCTATGGACAACAATCTAAAAAGCATCATTCAACTCCATGTTCAACAAGACGATACCAACTACGTTATTGGGACGATGCCGCATGGGAAGTCTGCTCCCATGCGGCGGCGTACAATACAGGTTATTGAAACACCCAGCCCATGCCGAGGTTGTATTTAACGACCGTATCAGAACCCGACGCTTCGTTGGATGCAAACTGTATATCCGCTTTCACCACAAAGTCTTGGGTCAGCAGGAAGTTGGCGCCCACGGTGATGTCCGTGCGCTCGTATTCCCCGGTGGACGAGGCCCCGCCCGGCAGCTCATGCTGGGTGTCATACTCCTCGTAGCGCACAAACGGGATAATGTCCGCATCGGCCAGCCTGCCGTGTTGCCATGCCTCGGGCATGACGCTTGCCCCGGCTTCAAGATACCAGCCGAAGATTTCGTCGCCGACACCGACAGCGGCCAGCATATCGGCATCGGAGTTGCTACCATGTGCGGCGAGGCCACGAAAACGCAGGCAGGCAATGTTGTATTCAAAGTCGGCGGAAATCATGGTGAAGACGTTATCGAGATTGTTCGTGTTATCTCCGCCTTTGTTCTTATTGTTCGTGCCTCCGTAGTATCCGGAAAGGCCGATGCGCAGATCCTGTTCGTCAGAGGCCATCGGAAAAATGTCGATACGGCCGGTCAAGGCTCCGTCATTAAGCCCCTGCCGTTCTTTAATCCGCCCGCCTCGAATACCCTCTTTTGCACTGAACCCAGTGTCATCCAGCCCGGCCACCGCATAGGCCTCATAGCTCAACCAGCTGAGCGGGTAACCAAAGATGCCGACGCCATCGAGCGACCAGGTGGAGGGAATGATATACTTTTCCACGTTCGGTCGTTCCACGCCGTTGAAGAGTGTGGGTTCATGATGCTGGTTGATAATGCCCAACGGGGCCAGCACACGCCCGGCGCGCACGTTCAAGGCATCGGAGAGCAGAAAGTCGACATAGAGCTGCTCGATGACCAGATCACCGCCACCTTTGTCTTTGTTTACATAGGCGTGTTCCAGCTCGGTTTCCGAGGTCAGCCTGATCCAGTCGGTAAATTGATAGCCGACATACATGACCAGGCGGTGAATATCGATCTGGTCGGAGCCGCTTTCTGCAATATTCGCATGGATCTCGCCATAGCCCCCGAAGCTGAGCCTGCTGACCGGTTCTTCCAAAACAGACAGATCCTCTTTTTCTCCCTTGAGTGCGGCGATTTCCGCGTGGGCCGCAGCCATCTGCTTTTCCAGAACCAGGATGCGGTCCTGACTTTCGGAATATGCCGCTCCGGCAATCAATGTAACCAAGGCGGCAACGCCGTATTTCTTAACGAACTGATCTTTCATGATTCATTCCTTCATCTAAAACCCGGCACCGTGCAGTGGATGCATGGAAAGGGTGGCAGAAGTTGCGGGATGCGCCTGATCAATGGAAAGTTCCGGGGTTGAATGCCCCGATAGATCATTTGAATCGTGTCCGCGGCTGCTGTTATATCCAATCTCTGCATCCGGAATCCGGTTCATCCGCTGAACCCGCGCGCCGGGAAATTTTAATTAACAACCTTCAGGTTCTCCCTGACAGGACGATTTTTTGTTCCACAACGGGTAACAAACGCGGCCAAACTTAGACGGAGCTAAAAAAAAGTCAACCGATTATTTAGATTTGGTCTAGATAGCGCGCGGTTTTTTCCGCTCAAAATTAGGATGCATCCTTGTTGACGGGTTTCCGGCGGTTGGGTAGGGTTTGCGCTCATTTTAACCAGAAACAGTGTTTCTAAACTTACAAAGGAAAGGTGCTAAACATGGCTACTAAAGTTGGTATTAACGGTTTTGGCCGTATCGGACGTATGGTTTTCCGCGCAGCCGCCGCTCGCGAAGACATTGAAATCGTAGGCATCAACGACCTGCTGGACGTTGACTACCTCGCATATATGCTCAAGTACGACTCTGTTCACGGTCGTTTCGCCGGAACGGTTGAAGTTAAAGACGGTTCGCTCGTTGTAAACGGTTCTGAAATCCGCATCACTGCCGAGCGTGATCCGGCCAACCTGAAGTGGAACGAAGTCGGCGCTGAAGTCGTCGTTGAATCCACCGGCTTCTTCCTGACGGACGAAACCGCCCGCAAGCACATCGAAGCCGGCGCAAAGAAAGTCGTTCTTTCCGCTCCTTCCAAGGACGCTACTCCAATGTTCGTATGCGGCGTCAACACGGATTCCTACGCCGGACAGGACATCGTTTCCAACGCCTCCTGCACCACCAACTGCCTGGCACCGGTTGCCAAGGTGCTGAACGATAAGTTCGGTATCGACAAAGGCCTGATGACCACCGTTCACGCGGCTACCGCAACCCAGAAGACCGTTGACGGTCCTTCCATGAAAGACTGGCGCGGAGGACGCGGCATCCTGGAAAACATCATCCCGTCTTCCACGGGTGCAGCTAAAGCAGTGGGTAAAGTGATTCCGGAACTCAACGGTAAGCTGACCGGCATGGCCTTCCGCGTTCCGACTTCCGATGTTTCCGTGGTCGATCTGACAGTTGTTCTGAAAAACGAAGCATCTTATGAAGACGTTTGCGCGGCGATGAAAGAAGCTTCCGAAGGTTCGCTCAAGGGGATTCTCGGCTACACCGAAGAGATGGTTGTTTCCACCGACTTCCGCGACGAAGAGTGCACATCCGTGTTCGATGCCAACGCCGGCATCCAGCTCGACGGAACCTTCGTGAAGGTGGTCTCCTGGTACGACAACGAGTGGGGCTACTCCTGCAAGGTCCTCGACCTGATCAACGTTATCGTCGGCTAGATCCGCGTTTAACCGAGATTAAAAAAAGCGTCCCGGTTGCGGGGCGCTTTTTTTTATTCCAAGGGATGGCTCTTGCCTATCGGGGAACGGAGTGGCTAAATCAAGGTCATGGGCAGGACGTCTAAACTTATCCCCCTGGAAGGCTTCGCGAAGATGAAGCGGCTTTTCACGGTTTCTGAAAAAAGCGGACTTCCACCCGGTACCATGGTCTACACCGGGCCGCGAAAAGACGAGCCGACGCGTATTACGATCATTGATTATAATGCGGAGCAGGTTGCCGAGATTGCGGATGCCAAGGTGGAAGACTGCATGCCTTGCAAACAGACCGATACCGTTTCATGGATCAACATTGACGGATTGAACGATACCGCGACGATCGAACAGATCGGTACGCACTTCGGGCTCCATCCGCTGGTGCTCGAAGACATTCTGCACACCACCCAGCGACCCAAGATCGAAGACCAGACCGACTATCTGTTTCTGGTCGTTCGCATGCTCTACCATATGCCGGGGGAAAAAGAGATTCAGTCGGAGCAGGTCAGCTTTATTCTGACCGAACATTGCCTGATCACATTCCAGGAGCGAGCGGGTGATGTGTTTGAGACGATCCGCAGCCGCATTCGTAAAAATCATGGACGCATCCGGAAGATGGGGGCCGATTATCTGCTGTATGCGCTGATGGATGCCATCGTCGACAACTACTTTCTCATCATGGAAACCACCGGAGAGCACCTTGAGGCTATCGAGCAGGACATGATGGTGAATCCCTCTGCACTGTTGCTGAACGAACTGTACCGGCAAAAGCGGGAGCTGCTCTATATTCGCAAGTCGGTCTGGCCGCTGCGCGAAGCCGTCGGGGGACTGGAGCGCGGTGAATCGGCATTGCTCAGGAAGAAAACCTCGGCCTATCTGCGCGACCTGTATGATCACACCATCCAGGTGATCGATACCGTCGAAACCTTCCGCGACATGCTCAGCGGCGTTCAGGATCTCTATCTCTCAAGCATGGGGCATAAGACCAATCAGGTGATGCAGGTGCTGACCGTGATTGCCACCATTTTCATCCCCTTGACCTTTGTGGCGGGTATCTACGGCATGAATTTCGAATTTATGCCCGAGCTGCACTGGAAATACGGCTATCCCGCCACCTGGCTCGTGATGCTGCTGATTACCTTCGGCATGCTCTATTATTTCCGTCGCAAGAATTGGTTTTGAACCGGTTTTGATGCCGATCAGGCACGCAGGCCGGTGCGCTTCTTTCGTTTGACTCGTTTGGGGTTATCCTTATAGTCAGCGACTTGTTTTCAAGGACGTATAACCAAAGGAGTTAAATCATGAATAAACTGACGATCAAGGACCTGGATGTGAAGGGCAAGCGTGTGCTGATGCGCGTGGACTTCAACGTGCCGGTTAAAGACGGCGTGGTCGGCGACGATACCCGCATTGTCGCGGCACTTCCATCCATTAACTATGTGCTCGAAAACGGGGGTTCGCTGGTGCTGATGAGCCACTGCGGCCGCCCCAAGGGCGAAAAGAACATGGAGTTTACCCTCAAGCCGGCGGCCGACCGTCTGGCCGAACTGGTCTCCGCCAAGGTCACGCTCGCTCCCGACGTGATCGGGCCCGAGGTGAAAAAGCTGGTCGATGGGATTAAAGCCGGCGAAATCCTCGTGCTCGAAAATGTCCGCTTCTATAAAGAGGAAGAGGGCAAGGGCTGCACCCCGGAAGAGCAGGACGCTTTTTCAAAGGAACTTGCTTCCTTCGGTGATGTCTATGTGTCCGACGCATTCGGTACCGCGCACCGCGCGCATGCTTCGATGGTGGGCGTGACCAAGTACATCGACCAATGCGCCGCCGGCTTCCTGCTCTCCAAGGAGATCGAATACCTCGGCAAGGCGCTCGAGGCGCCGGTCAAACCCTTCGTGGCCATCATTGGCGGTGCCAAGATTTCCGGTAAGATCGATGTCGTCACCAACCTGATGGATAAGTGCGATGCCATCCTGATCGGCGGCGGCATGGCCTATACCTTCTACAAGGCGCAGGGCAAAACGATCGGTGGATCACTCGTGGAAGAGGATAAGGTTGAGCTCGCCGGCGAAATCCTGCAGCAGGCCGAAGCCAAGGGCGTGAAGCTCATGCTCCCGGTCGACAACATGGTGGCCGACGCTTTTTCCGCCGATGCGAATACCAAGGTAGTGGGCGACAATATCGAAGACGGCTGGATGGCGCTGGATATCGGCCCGAAAACCATCGAGCTCTACTGCAACGAGGTGGCCGGTGCCAAGACGGTCGTCTGGAACGGTCCGATGGGCTGTTTTGAAATGGCGCCGTTCGCCGCCGGCACCTTTGCCGTCTGCGAAGCAGTGGCCAAGTCCGACAGCATCAGCATCATTGGCGGCGGCGACAGCGTGGCCGCGGTCAACCAGTCGGGTGTAGCCGACCAGATGAGCCATGTGTCCACCGGTGGCGGGGCATCGCTCGAATTCATGGAAGGCAAGCAGCTGCCCGGTATCGTGGCGCTCACCGATACATAGTCGACCTAGTTTTCACTGAATCGATAACTCCCGTCATCCGGCGGGAGTTATTGTTTGAGGTAGCAACTGTGTTTAGCAGGATACCAGCGAATCCGCCCGCACCTGCGATCGCCGCATGGAGCTACATCGGTTTACCAGGGCATAGTCTGGTGCCGTGAACTGATCTCCGGATTCCTATATTTCCGAACTGACCCCATTTACTGGCCCTTTTTGTTTAAAATAAGCATGAAATGACCAAATTCAACCGCCTGTCTGCTTGTCAAGGTATGGTAGCAGTCGCTACATTCTGCGCTTCTTTCGATCTGCCCACAGATTACACAGGTTGACGCAGATGAAATTGAGCAATACGCAATTCGCATTAAGCAATAGGTCGGAGACACCAATCATGTTTTCAGAGATTTCCAGCAAAGTGAGTTTTCCTCAGATGGAGGAGGAGG
>JABDQT010000131.1 GCA_013042165.1 Kiritimatiellales bacterium
CCGCACGGCCGTCTATACGTTTGTCACTGTTATCCACTACGGCATCCAGATCGATGCCCCCGCTTAAATTAATTTCTTTTTTCATAGTCCGCGCATCGTGGCGAAGAACCTTCCTCATTGCAACGGGAAATGATGAGTGAGGCGTGAGCCATGAGACATTGGGCGTTATTTGAGCCTTGGATCCAGTCTGAAGGAAATCACGTTTCAATCGTCACTTTTCACATCTAAATGCATTTGACATGCGGCGATATATTGGTAGTTTAGCCTGCTTTTTAGAACACAAAGGGAATTTAACGATGAAACGCACATACAATCCTTCAAAAGTGAAACGCGCCCGCAAATGCGGATTCCGCAAGCGCATGGCCACGGCCGATGGACGCGCCATTCTCAAGCGCCGCCGCCAGAAGGGCCGCAAGCGCCTCACCGCAGTTTAACAGGGAACATACCATGCCGAAGCCCCACCAGAGG
Organism: Kiritimatiellales bacterium; assembly: GCA_013042165.1. Taxonomy (GTDB): domain Bacteria; phylum Verrucomicrobiota; class Kiritimatiellia; order Kiritimatiellales; family Pontiellaceae; genus Pontiella. The sequence goes on from JABDQT010000131.1 coordinate 469, forward strand.
GAGTCGGACCGTTCTATCGACTCAAGCCCGCCTTCCAGCGGGCTTGATCGTTGTTTATCCGGCAAACAGCGGCTCACTCAATCCTCCCTGTTTGCCGAAACCTTCGCCCAGAACCGCAAATGGGTGGGCAGAACCATGATCCTTTGGCTGCGCAGCGGCGAAGGCGCCTCGCTCCGGCTCGGGGTTGTGACCAGCAAAAAGGTTCACCTGCGGGCCAACAAACGCAACTATGCCCGTCGCCGCCTGCGTGAAGCCTATCGCAACCTCCGCCCCTACTTTTCCGGCGACTTCGACGTCATGCTTATTGGCCGCCGGCCGATTCTTTCCTGTGAATGGAAAGAGGTGATCCGGGAGCTGCTGAAGCTGGCCCGAAAAGCCGGACTGATTGATGATGAAAACCTGGAACGAGCTAAACAAGCGTATGACCTCGCCGAGTGACAAGACAGGGCGTGCTCGCCGAGCGCGCCGCAGCGGACGGCTGGGACAGCCATCCCTAGCCGCACTAGCAGCTATTGCACTGGTCAGGCTGTACCAAAAGGCGCTCAGCCCATGGCTCGGGCAGCGCTGCCGCTTCCACCCGACCTGCTCGCACTATTGCATTGAAGCACTTCAGCAACATGGTATGGTTCACGGTCTTTGGCTCGGATTCAAAAGAATCTGCAAATGTCATCCGTTTCATTCGGGAGGATTTGATCCGGTTCCCGGACGGAAAAAATAATTTAAGGCACTTTAAAGTAAATAGATTGGCCGTCATGTGTAGGGCGGGTTCCGAGAGCCCGCCTCCGCGATCCCGGATCGCGGCTACACCTTTTTGATAACAGTCTGGAAATAGAATAAATATGCACCACCCCGCTTGGCCCTTTGAGCTATGCAGGGCCAGCAGAGGGCACGGAGGAGAACAGGAATTCTCTTTCTCCGTGACACACCGAGCCCTCCAGCTCAGCGGGTGGTAAAATAATTTGAAAGAGAAAATCTATGAATAAAAAAGATCTGATTCCCGTGATTCTGCTGGCCCTGCTCATTCCGCTGTGGATGTTCATCGACCGCACTTTCATCGCCCCGAAATATCCGGCGAAGACCCCCGTTCCGGTCGAGCAGCCGGCCGCGGATGCCCCCGTGACCGCTACGGCAAATGACACGGCCCTGACGGAGGCCGAGCCGGTTGCCCAAGCACCCATACCCGTCGAACCGCCTGCCGAAGAGCAGCTGGCTTTCCTTGAAAACGACAAGGTGCTGCTTGAACTGAGCTCTCTGGGCGGAGGGATCAAAACCGCCACCATGCTCGAGTATCCGGAACTGAACGAAAAAGAGAGTCCGCCCGTCGTGCTCGATTTTTCCGACTCCACCGCGCTCGCCTATGAAGGCATCAACGGCATCGGAGTCTTGCAGGGGCTGAATATCGAGGCACAGGGCGACCGCGTGGTCTTTTCCAAGACCCTTGCCGAAGGCATTGTATTCGAGCGCACGATCGCTTTCACCAACGACTACCTGCTGACCGTCAGAGACCGGTTCATCAATAGCGGCTCCACTTCGTGGAAAATGCCTGGTGAACGTATTCTCACCGGCCGTATG
>JABDQT010000132.1 GCA_013042165.1 Kiritimatiellales bacterium
CGCCCTGGGAACGGATCTGCTTATCGGCCCCCGGAGGCACCACGAGCATATCGCCCTTGCCCAGCAGCTTTTCGGCGCCCACGCGGTCAAGAATGGTCCGGCTGTCGTTCCCCTGCGAAACCTTGAAGGCAATGCGGACCGGGAAGTTGGCCTTGATCGTCCCCGTGATCACCTTCACATCGGGACGTTGCGTAGCCAATATCATGTGAATGCCGGCCGCCCGCGACTTTGCCGCAAGCCGGGAGATGCCCGCCTCGATTTCCTGCTGCGCCACCGCCATCAGATCGGCCAGCTCGTCGATAATGATTACAATATAGGGCAGTTTTTCGGGAACCTGTTCCTTTTCCTTGCCGGACGCATCCACCACCTCGGCACCAAAGAGCTCTTCCTGTTTTGCGATGACGCGAGAATTAAAGCCCGGCAGATCGCGTACCCCGGCATGCCGGAACCATTTGAAGCGACGCTCCATTTCGTCGATCGCCCATTTGAGGCCGAGTGCCACCTTCTTGGCATTGGTGATGACCGGCACCACGAGATGCGGCAGATTGTTGTACTGCTGGAATTCAACCGTTTTCGGGTCGACCAGAATCAGGCGCATGTCATCGGGGGTGTGCTTCATCAGCAGCCCCGTCAGAATGGAGTTCATGCAGACCGATTTACCGGAACCGGTGGCACCGGCAATCAGCAGATGCGGCATCTTGGTCAGATCGTAGATCATTGTTGCTCCGCTGACATCCTTACCGAGCACCAACGGTAACGAGCTTTTGCCACCCTGAAAATCGGGACTCTCGACCAGATCGCGGAAAAAGACGGAAGAGCGCGCCGTGTTCGGCACCTCGACCCCGCAGACCCCCTTGCCGGGAATCGGGGCCTGGATGCGGATGCTCTCGGCATGCATCTTCAGCGCAATGTTATCAGCCAGCTGCTTGATCCGCTCAACGCGAACACCGGGTGCCGGCAGAATTTCATAACAGGTCACCACCGGCCCCTGCTGGACACCGGTCACCTGCGCTTCAACACCAAACTCCTCGAGGGTTTTCTGCAGCACTTCAGCGGTATCGGCTACCTCGTTGGCCGACATCCCCTTGCCTTGCGGTTTTGAGGGATCCAGCAACTCCAGCGTCGGCAACGTATAATCGGCGTGGGGCTCGCTTCCGGTGTGGGCCGCAAATTCCTCCTCGGCATTCTTCGCCTTCGGCTTGGACTCTTTTCTGGCGGTGGCAACGGCGGGCTCTGGCTTGGGATCGGGCTTTTTGCTATCGGCTTTTTTCTGCTGCTCTTCCACGATCGCGCGAATGTCCACCTGTTGCTCTTCGGCGTCTTGCGGCTTGGCTTTCTTTTTTCGCGGCGCCCTTTTGCGTCTGGGCTCCTTTTTTGGTTCCGGAAAAACCTCTTCGACCGCGGGCTTTTCGAGCTTAACGGCCTTTGCCTTTTCCCACACCAGCTTCAGCAGCTCCACGACGTGCAGATCAAGCATGCGCACGACGGCAATTGACAACAACACAAAGAAGACGATGCCGGCACCGGCATGGCCGATCCAGTAGCCGAGCGAGCGTTGCGCCAATACCTCGCCCATCAGTCCGCCGGGCGTTCCGATATTCAGGCGCTCCACCGTGCCGTGCCATACCTGCTCATTCATATCAACCAGCCCGGCCAGACAAAACAGAACGAGTACGAGCCAAAGCAGGCGGGGATAGATTTTGTGTGCGGACCAGAAGACCGAGGATATGCCGATCCAGAGAACGCAAAACGGGATCACATAACCCGCCACACCAAAATACATGAAGGCGATATAAGCCGAGCGGGCGCCGAACGGGCCGATCCAATTATGCGAGCCTGTAACATTCCGGAACACACCGATATCGGCGGGATTATACGATAAAACGCCCAAAAGCAGCATGAGCCCTACCGTACCCACCAGAATCCCGGCAATTTCACGCCAGCCCGAACGATCCGGTTCTTCTGTCTTTGTTTTTGCCATTCGAGGAATATAGAGGAATCGGCCCAGTCAAATCAACCAAAGGAACGGCTAATGAGCACGAATGACCGTACATGACAGGTCCGGCAGTTAATTGGAAGGGCCAAGGTGTGCACGATAGAAGGCTAATTCGGCGATCGAGGCCTTGATGTCGAAGAGGGCGTCGTGGGCGTTCGCGGCATCGATGCCGCCGTCGGGGAAATATTGATTGAGCAGATCGACGCTTTCCTTATCGAATGGCTCGCCACCCACCCAATCCTGCCACTGGATCTTGATGGTCGAGACATCGAGCAACCGGTAGTGCAGACGCCGCGTAAACTCCGGCAGAAACTTTCGCATCAGGAACCAGTCGTTGTGGATGCTGTTGCCGGCCAGCACGGGGCGGTCGGCCATCTCTTCGCAGGGGGTGTTACAGTATTGATCCAGCAACGCCGCGATCCGGCGGTCTGCTTCCCCGACCGCTACGGCTTCGTCCGAACGGCATTGTGAAACCAATCCCGAAAGATTTTCGGCCACCCAGGCGCTGACCGGCTCCCCCTCCTCCAGCCGGATGCAGAGATTCAAATCCGCTTCGGGCGGATGGATGCGCTTGAGCTCGTTGTCGGTAACGATGACCGCCACCTGCAGGAGGCCGGCCTGATCGAGCTCCAGCGAGGTGAACTCGGCATCGAACCAGACATACGCGGAGGTTTTTTTCAGTTCCTTTTCAGACATGCCAGGATTGAACCATAGATGAATACCGGTTGGCACGGATTACTCGACTGGTTTTTCGCGCCCGCTCTACAGATGTAGACGGAACCACCCGAGAGATCTACTTGATCAGAGCATAGGTATCCAACGCGATGACGAGTTCTTCGTTGGTATGAATTTTGAGCCCGGTAACCTTCGAGTCATCGGTGGTGATGATGGTTTCGTTGGCATCGTTGCGGCCATCGTCAACCTCGAGGCCAAGGAAGGTGAAGTTTTCGAGTATTTTTTTGCGAAGCTTGGGATTGTTTTCACCCACCCCGGCTGTAAAGACAATGCCGTCCACACCGTTCAAGGCGGCGACATAGCTGCCAATATATTTCTGGATGCTGTAGCAGAACATTTCGATGGCCGCCTTGCAGTTTTCATCACCACTCTCCGCGGTTTCGACAATATCGCGCATGTCGCTCTTGCCGGCGATGGCCAGCAAGCCGCCCTGCTTGTTCAGCATGGTACTCACCTGCGCCGCCGTCAGCTCCTGCGATTCCATGATATGCAGGGGGACATAGGGGTCGAGCGAGCCGGAGCGCGTTCCCATGATGATGCCGTCGAGCGGTGTGAATCCCATGGAGGTATCGACCGATTTCCCGCCGAGAAACGCCGCCAGCGAGCCGCCGTTTCCGAGGTGACAGGTAATGAGCTTAAGCTCCTCCAACGGCTTGCCGAGCTCTTGCGCCGCCTTCTGGGCCACATATCCGTGGGACGTGCCGTGAAAACCGTACTTACGGATCTTGTAGTTGGTGTACTGGATGCGCGGAAGCGCATACATGTAGGCCTTTTTCGGCATCGATTGGTGGATGGCCGTATCGAAAACCGCAACCTGCGGCATGTCGGGCAATAGCGACTGCATCGCCTTGATACCCATCAGGTTTGGCGGATTATGAAGCGGCGCCAGCATGGAGTTGCGCTCAATCGCCTTGATTACTTCACGGTCAACAACCACCGATCCGGTAAAATCCTCGCCACCATGCACCACCCGGTGGCCGACACCGGTGAGCTCATCCAGACTCTCCAGCACACCCTTGTCGCTTTCGGTGAGCAGCTTCAGGATTTCATCGATGGCGGCCCTGTGATTCGGCAACTCAACAAACTGCTTCTCCTTGTCGTAATACTCGGCACACTCATGCGTGATCGTGGATCCGGCGATACCGATGCGATCGGCCTGCCCTTCGCACAGGGCGGAAAACTGATCGTTTTCCAGATTGACGGTATAGAGCTTAAACTTGATGGAGGATGAGCCGGAATTGAGAACGAGAATTTTCATTAGTCTGTTTCCTGAAATTAACTGTCTGCCTGAAGGGCGGTAAGGGCTACGGTGCCGACAATGTCTTCAACGTAGCAGCCGCGGGAAAGATCGTTTACGGGCTTGTTCAACCCCTGCAGAATCGGACCGTAGGCACCGGCTCCGGCGAGACGCTGCACCAGCTTGTAGCCGATGTTGGCCGCATTGAGATCCGGGAAGATCAACACACGCGCTTCGCCGCCCAACGGACTCTCCGGAACCTTTTTGGCGGCAACGCCCGGGACAATGGCGGAGTCGGTCTGTAGCTCGCCATCGATTATGATCCCTTTATCGGGATAGACTTCGGCCACCTTGGCCTTGGCCAGCTTCACCGCCTGCTGCACTTTTTCAACCATAGGGCAATCTCCGCCGGATCCATAGGATGAGAAGGAAAGCAGGGCAACCTTCGGCGGAATGTCGTAATTCATGGCAGAGATCGCGCTATCGACCGCAATGTCGGCCAGCTGTTCCGCCGTCGGATCAACCACAAGCGCACAGTCGGAAAAGATATAGGTCTTGTCGTCCACATCCATGATGAAAAAACTCGAAACCGTTGCGCCCTTTTTGGCGGCCTTGATGACCTGAAGCGCAGGACGAACCGTGTCGGCCGTGGAATGCGCCGCGCCGGAAACCATTCCGTCCGCGTCGCCCGACTGCATAATCATGGTTCCGAAAAAGCTGACCTGCTTCACGGCTTCGAGTGCCTGCTCCGGGGAAATCCCCTTGGCCTTGCGCAGCTCGTAGAAGGTGTCGGCATATTCCTGCAGCTTGTCCGACGTCTCCGGATTGATGACCGTAATGCCGTCCAGGTTCCATGCTTTGGCGGAAAATACCTCGGCAATCTGCTGCTTGTCACCGAGCAGAATGATGGAGGCAATGCCTTCGGAGTTAATGATATGGGCGGCTTCGAGCACGCGCTCGTCGCTGCCTTCGGGTAGTACGATGTTACGCTTCCTGACTTTAGCAGCATCAATGATCTGCTGAATAAAGATACTTCTGCCCATTGGCCTGTTTCCCCGTTTTTCTAAGTTTCCGCATCCCCAAATATGCAAAAATCACCGCAGAAATTACCAGCTCCGCACTTTTGCGCAACCCAAATCCGTAGGTTTGTTACCTGTTTTCATTTTTTCGGTCGAAATAAATTTATCGGATTTCAAACTTTGCCGGATTTTCCGAAAAAAGGTGCCCGTGCAGTGTGCTCTTCAAACGTTCATCGCCGAAAAACAAAAACCCCGCAGCCATAGGCAACGGGGTTTTGCGTTCACTCTTTTTCGAGCCGTTTACTCAGCGGCGGCTTCTTCGGCCACTTCGGCAACCGGAGCGGCGACAGCGTCTACCCACTCGAGCAATACCATTTCCGAGCTATCGGAGATACGGCGTCCAAGCTTGACGATCCGGGTGTAGCCGCCGTTGCGCGATGAAAAACTCGGCGCAACCGCATCAAAAAGCTCCTTCACAGAACCTTCCTGCTTCAGCGTGGAGAGTGCCTGCCGACGTGCTGCCAGCGAACCCTTCTTGCCGAGCGTGACCATTTTTTCAGCCAGGCTGCGGGCCGCTTTGGCTTTGGGCAGTGTGGTCTTGATGCGCTTGTTATCGATAAGGGCGCATACCAGATTTGCGAGCAGCTCGTTGCGGTGCGCGCTGGTGCGTCCAAGTTTAACTGTTTTCTTACGATGTCTCATTGTTCCAACCTCTGGATAGTATACAAACTAGTCTTCGATCAGCGATACCTTGAGCAGGTCCGCATCGAAGGTCATGCCTAGCGAAAGTCCCATTTCCTGGATCTTCGCCTTGATTTCGTTCAGCGACTTCTTACCAAAGTTGCGGTATTTCAGCATTTCGGCCTCGGTCTTCTGCGCCAGCTCGCCCACGGTGGTGATGTTGGCATTGTTCAGGCAGTTGGCTGCACGCACACTCAGCTCGATTTCGTTCACACTGATATTCAATTTCTTGCGCAGCTCTTCCTTCTCCAGGTCGATCTGCTTTTCGCTCTCCTCAAACTCGATCAGATCCTTATCGTAGGAGACGAATACGTCGAGATGGTGACGCAGAATCGCGGCGGACATGGTCAGCGCATCGTCAGGGCTGACGCGGCCATCCGTCCAGATTTCAATCACGAGTTTGTCATAGTCCGTACGGCGGCCCACACGGGTGTTTTCCACCTCGTATTTGACACGACGGACCGGGGAAAAGATGCAGTCGATCGGAATGATGCCGATCTCCTGGTTTTCCTTCTTGTTGAGTTCGGCCGGGCAATAACCGCGTCCGATGCGCAACTCCATCTCCGCTTCGAAAACGCCGCTTTCGGCGAGCGTGCAGATCACAAAGTCGGGATTGAGCACTTCAATCGTGTCCGGCGTCACGATGTCGCCGGCGGTGACTTCGCCCGGGCCTTCAACCTTGATCTTGACGGTCTGCGTATCGCGGGTATAGCTCTTGAACAGCAGTTGCTTGATGTTCAGAATAATGTCGGTCACATCCTCGGTCACTCCGTCGAGGCTGCAAAATTCGTGGGGAGCGCCCTTGATCTTGATGGAGGAGACCGCTGCGCCTTCAAGCGAGGAGAGCAGTACGCGCCGCAGCGAATTGCCCATAGTGCGGCCATAGCCGCCTTCAAAGGGTTCTGCGTAGAATTTACCGTAGTTTTCAGTCGAAGCGGCATCATCCTTGATAACCTGCTTCGGCATTTCGAAACGACCTAGTCGAGTAGCCATGTGTTTATCTCCCAGAACCGGGCATTAACCGGCTCGTATGGTGTTAATTACTTGTTGTTAGAAAATCTAAAACCTAGACGCGACGACGCTTGGGCGGACGGCATCCATTGTGCGGAATAGCCGTCGTGTCTTTGATGGTTGTAATGGAGAGCCCGGCAGACTGAATGGCGCGAACCGCAGACTCGCGGCCGGCACCCGGTCCCTGCACACGCACTTCCACCTCGGTCATGCCGTGGCTGATTGCCGTACGGGCAGCATCCTGTGCCACAGTGGTTGCGGCAAAGGCGGTGCTTTTGCGCGATCCTTTGAAGTTACAACGACCGGCGCTGCTCCAGGAAACGACGTTACCGCGCATGTCGGTAATTGATACAATGGTGTTGTTGAACGTGGTCTTTACGAAGGCGATACCGAAAGGAACATTCTTGGAGCCCTTCTTGCGCTTGATCGGCTCGATGACTTCATCGGCCAGCAGATCGGCGGCCGTAGGCAGGCGCGACTTGCTTTCTTCAGCCACTACTTCCTTCTTGGCTTCCACAGGTGTGGTCTCGGCGGGTTTTGCCTCAGCGGCTTTTTCCGTAGTCGCAACCGGAGCTGCTTCTTCAACCACTTTTTCTTCCACCTTCGCCGAGGCTTCAGCGGACACGTCTACATCATTTTTTTCTTCTGCCATGGGTATTATCCTTTTTTATCAGTGGCCGAGGCTATTTAGCCGCTTTGACGGCGGAACGGGCTTCCTTGCCGCGAACGATACCTACGGTGCGCTTCGCGCCCTTGCGGGTGCGGGCATTGGTCTTGGTGCGCTGTCCGCGTACCGGAAGGCCGGCACGGTGGCGGCGACCACGGTAGGAACCGATCGAAATCAAGCGACGGATGTTGGCCGATACCTCGCGGCGCAGGTCCCCTTCAATTCGATAGTCGTTTTGCAGAACGGCAACCAAACGCTGAATTTCTTCATCATTCAGGGCGTCCGCCTTCTTGGTTGGATCCAGCTTGGCCTTCTCGCAAAGATCCTTCGCGGTGGTGTGGCCGATGCCGTAGATATATTGAAGCGAATATTCCAGCTTCTTTCTACCGGGGATGTCTATACCGAGTACTCGTGGCATTACTAAAACTCCTTCTTATCCTTGGCGCTGCTTATGGCGCGGGTTCGTGCAAATGATGCGAACCACACCTTTGCGCCGGATTACCTTACATTGTTCACACATTCTCTTTACTGAAGCTCGTACTTTCATCTTATTGCTCCTGGTCTGGCACCAGACGCCCCTTGGACATATCGTAGGGCGACATTTCAACAGTGACATTCGAACCGATCGGCGGCAACTGCATGCCCTGCTCGTTACGCGCTATAAACGCAACAAAACGGTGCCCATTGCTTAGTTCTGCGTCAAAAGCGTGTTTGTCTATCACGGACAACAAGCGCGCGTCTAGAAAAATTGTCTCTTTTTTCTCCATTACGAATCGAAATCCGGAATCGTGAGAATTTCAGCCTCTTCCCTGCCCACGGCAATGGTGTGCTCAAAGTGGGCGGAAGGCAGCCGATCCTGGGTTACCACGGTCCATCCGTCCTTCAAGGTTTGGGTCTTGTGGACTCCCAGATTGATCATGGGTTCAATGGCAAATGTCATCCCGGCCTTCAGCACGGGACCGCGGCCCGGTGGCCCATAATTCGGGATCTGCGGATCTTCATGCATTTCTCTTCCGATGCCGTGCCCGACAAAGTCGCGCACCACCGAAAAACCCGCTCCTTCAGCCACAACCTGCACTGCATTGGAAATATCCGAAAGACGGTTGCCTTCAACGGCTTTACCGATGGCCGCCGCCAGGCACTCCTGGGTCGTGTCGAGCAACTGCTTCCACTTGGGATCAATTTCGCCTACCGCCACGGTCGTGGCCGTATCACCGACAAAGCCGCCAAAGACCAAACCGAAATCAATACTCACCACATCACCGTTCCTGATGACCCGGCGCCCGGGCACCCCATGAACCACCTCTTCATTCACCGAGGAACAAATGTGACCGGAAAAACCGTGATAGCCATAGAACGCGCAGCGACCCTCTTCCTTGAGAGCCAATTCCGCCGCATATTCATCGAGTTCCTTCGTCGTAACGCCCGGAGCAACCTTCCCGGCGACCTTGTGCAGGATGGTTGCGGTCTTTTTGGCGGCGACACGCATGGCCGCCAGTTCGTCTGGCGTTTTAATAATGATCATAGCGAAAATTTAGCTTATCGACGCAACCACATCGGCCCGGACATGCTCAATCGGCTGGTTGGCGTTAATCGGTTGAATGAGGTTTCTAGCCTCGTAGTAGGATATCAGGGGAGCGGTTCGTTCCGCATACACATCAAGACGCTTGCGAATGGTCTTCTCCGTGTCGTCAGTCCGCTGGCTAAGCTGGCAACCCTCCACATCGCAAACATTCCCATGTGAAGGAGGATTGAAAGTGACGTGATAGACCGAGCCGCATTTACCACAGGTCCTGCGGCCGGCCAGGCGTTCAACAATGGCATCATCCGGACATTCCAGCAGCACGACGCGCTCGAGCGAACCGCCCAGCGATTGGATGAGCTCATCGAGCTTCTCCGCCTGCCCAAGCGTGCGCGGAAAACCGTCGAACAGAAACCTGGTGTCATTTTCGGCAGACTCGAGAAGGTTCCGGATCATTGCGACCACCACATCATCAGGCACAAACCTGCCCTGATCCATCAGCTTCTTTGCTTCTAGGCCAAGCGGTGTTTCCAGACGGATCTGCTCGCGGAGCAGTTCGCCGGTTGAGATGTGAACATATCCCTTATCCACCAGGACTTCAGCAACGGTGCCCTTGCCCGCACCGGGGGGTCCCAATAGAACGGTCGCATTCATCGTCCGCTACGCATCTTACCTTTTTTGAGGAAGCCGTCGTAGTGACGCATCAGCAGATGCGACTCGATTTGGCGCATGGTGTCGAGCATTACGCCTACGATGATCAGCAGGCTGGTGCCGCCGAAGAACGAAGCCACGATCCACGGCACCTGGAACTGCGATGTCATGACCGAAGGCATCACGGCAATCGCGGTCAGGAAGACGGCACCGGCCAGCGTCAGCCGGGTCATGGTCCGATCCAGGAACTCGGCGGTCGGACGTCCGGGACGAATCCCCGGGATATAGCCACCGCGACGCTTGAGATCATCGGCGATCTGAATCGGATTGAACTGAGTGGCCACCCAGAAATACGAGAAGAAGAGAATCATCAGGCCGAAAAAGAACATATACCAGAACGACATGGGGAATGTATTCGCCCATTCCTTGGCCCACTGGAAGGGAAGCTTGCTGCCGATCATCGGGAAAATGCCGAGAATGGCGGAAGCGAAAATGATTGGCATCACACCGGAGTAGTTAACGCGCAACGGCAGGTGCGACGTTCCGCCCTGCATCATCTTGCGGCCCACCATGCGCTTGGCAAACTGAACCGGAATCTTCTGCTGCGCCTGCGTCATGGCCACCACGCCGAGCGTGACAGCGAAAATCAGTGTAAGAAGCAGCGCCAGATGGAAGACACCGATTTCAGCAACGCCATCAACAGGCGTGAGCTTGTCGATGAGCGTCTTGACGGCCATCGGCATGCTGCTGACGATATTTACGGTAATGATGATCGAAATACCGTTTCCGATGCCGCGATCCGTCATCTGCTCGCCGATCCACATCAGCAGGAGCGAACCGGTGACGAGCGAGAGCACCGTCATCAGAACAAACCCAATGCCGGGAATACGAACCACCTCGGCCGGCAGGCCGAAATAGCCGCCGCTCTGCAAGGCAGCCGCCATGGCAAATCCCTGAACCCCGCAGATTACAACGGTGAGATACCGGGTATACTGGGTAATCTTCTGTCGGCCGACATCGCCTTCGCGCGCCAGCTTTTCAAGATGCGGGATAACGGCCGTCATCAACTGAATGATGATGGACGCACTGATATAGGGCATAATCCCCAGCGTTCCGATGGAACACTGCAGGAGCGCGCCCCCGCTGAACAGGTTCATGATCCCGAACAGGCCGCCTTCGGCCCCACCCTGCGACTCAATGAAGGTGCGGATGGTCACCGCGTCCACCCCCGGCAACGGTACCGCCGCAATAAGTCGGCAGATAAAGATCAGGCCGAAAGTGAACAGGATGCGCTGCCTGAGTTCTGTAATCTTGAAGGTGTTGACGAAAGCGGAAAGCATGGCGTTATGGCCTTTCGTGGTTTAAACGATTTCGCAAGTGCCGCCGGCGGCTTCGATTTTTTCCTTGGCCGAGGCGGAGAAGGCATTGGCCTTGATGGTCAGTTTCTTGTCCAAGGAACCACTGCCGAGAATCTTCACCCCGTCGAAGCGGCCATTGGCCAAGCCCTTTTCCTTGAGCAACTCAATCGTCACTTCGGTGCCGTCTGCAAAGACGTTGAGGGCATCCAGATTCACCGGATGTATCTCCTTGCGAGTAAAGTTGTTGAATCCGCGCTTGGGAAGCTTGCGAACCAGCGGCATCTGACCCCCTTCGAACAGGGGCTTGTGCGTTGCGCCCGCACGGGACATCTGTCCCTTGTGACCACGCCCGGCCGTTTTACCTTTTCCCGATGCACGGCCGCGGCCGACCCGGATCTTCCGGTGCTTCGAACCTTCTGCTGTCTGCAATGAATGCAAATCCATGATTAAATCCCCTGCCTTTATTATCCCTTGCGGATGGCGAGTGCTTCTTCCTTGGAGCGAAGCGTGCCGAGCGCCTTGAGGGTTGCTTTGGTTACATTGAGGTGGTTGTTGGAACCGAGCGATTTCGCCAGCACGTCACGAACCCCTGCGAGTTCGAGTACGGCACGGCACGGTCCGCCGGCGATAATACCGGTACCTTCCGAGGCCGGACGGATCAAAACCTGTGCACCGCTATACTTGCCAATGGCGTCGTGCGGCAGTGTGGTGCCGCGCATCGTGACGGTTGCGAGATTGCGCTTGGCGGAGTCGCCCGCCTTACGGATGGCTTCGGCCACTTCCGCCGCCTTGCCCAGTCCATAGCCGACACGCCCTTTGCGATCGCCTACGACCACAAGTGCGCCGAAGCTGAAGCGACGTCCGCCCTTGACCACTTTCGAGTTGCGGCTGATGTGGACCACGCGTTCTTCGAATTCCGGCTTTTCCCGGACTTCCTGTCTATCGTCGCGTTTTTTGCGTCCACGACCACCATCCCGGCGTCCTCTGCGTTCTGTACGTTCTTCTGCCATAGGGAAACTCCTAGAATTTTAGGCCCGCTGCGCGAGCGCTGTCGGCGAGTGCTTTAAGGTTGGAACCGAAGGCGAAACCGCCACGGTCGAAAACTACGGTTTCAATGCCCTTGCCTTTGGCGGCTTCCGCGGCCTTGGAGCCAAGCTCCTTGGCGGCTTCCGCATTTTTCCCGCTGGTGGAAACACCGGCCAGCGTCAGACGGGCATCGTCGTCGATAAACTGCACCTCGAGGCGCTTGTTGGAGCGGAAGACCGCCATGCGCGGACGCGCGGCGGTTCCCTGAACCTTGTTGCGCACACGAAGGTGACGACGAATTCGTAAATCTTTTTTGCTTTTAATAGCCATGGTTATGCAACCGCCTTACCTTCCTTGCGGCGAATCTGCTCGCCTGAGTAGCGTACGCCCTTGCCCTTATACGGTTCCGCCGGCGAGTAGTCGCGAATACGTGCGGCCACCTGACCAACCAGCTGCTTGTCGATCCCTTCGACCGATACGTTCGTACCACCCTGAACATCAACCTTGATGCCTTCCGGAATCGCATAGTTGATATCGTGTGAGAAACCGAGCGAAAGCACAATGGCCTGGCCCTGCATCTGCGCCTTGTAACCGACGCCTTCGATGATGAGTTCCTTTTTATAGCCTTGGCTCACGCCAACGACCATGTTGCTGACAAGACTGCGAACGGTGCCGAACATCGCCTTGCCGAACTTGGAGTCATCGGTACGGGAAACGACAACGCTGCCCTCTTCAACGGCCACCGCAATGCATGCCGGCGCCGTGTAGGAGCATTCGCCCTTGGATCCCTTGATGTTGACGGTCTGTCCGCTGACTGCGGCAGTCACTCCGTCGGGAATCAATATTGGTTGTTTACCTATTCTAGACATAACTAAACCCGATCCTTCCTACCAGATGTAGCAGAGGACTTCGCCCCCGATCTTCTTTTCACGAGCTTCGGTGTCGGTCATGACCCCCGAAGAGGTGCTCAGGATCGCCAACCCGATACCGCCCAGTACGCGCGGAACTTCTCCGGAATTGACATACTTGCGGCAGCTCGGCTTGCTGATGCGGCGAAGCCCCTGTATGACCGGCTCGCGGTCCGTCGTGTATTTGAGGAAAACATTCAGGACGCTCTTACCGGCGTCGTTCTCCATGGTGTAGTCCTTGATGAACCCTTCAGCCTTGAGGATGCGGGCCACCTCACTCTTCATTTTGGAGTGCGGCATGCCAACGACCTGCTTTTCGGCCATATTCGCATTGCGAATACGGGTCAACATGTCAGCAATTGGATCTGTTAAAACCATTGTATAATCCTTCCTTAGTTGCCCGTTGCGAACGGCATGCCCATGAGGGTGAGCAGTTCCTTGGCTTCGCCGTCGTTGCCGGCCGAAGTCACGAAGGTGATATCCATTCCGTGGCTCTTCTTCAGCTTGTCCGGATCGATTTCCGGAAAAACGGACTGTTCCTGCAACCCCATGGAATAGTTGCCCTGCCCGTCGAACGAACTGCCGGGAATACCGCGAAAGTCGCGGATACGCGGAAGCGTCACATTGACGAGGCGATCCATGAATTCATACATCCGGTCGTTGCGCAGTGTAACCCGTGCGCCGATCGGCATGCCTTCACGCAATTTGAAGTTCGATACACTCTTCTTGGCCTTCGTGATGACGGCCTTCTGACCGGTGATCTTGCCGAGGTCATCGGCGAGCGCGGTCAGCGTGTCGCGGTCATGGGCAACCGAAACACAGAGGTTGAGTACGATCTTCTTGATTGCGGGAACCTGCATTTTGCTTGAGTAGCCCTGGCTCTCCATGAGCTTCGGCACTACCGCATCTTTATATTTAGTTTTCAGTGTTGGGGTCATTTCACCCTTCCTCCAAAATTACGGTTCCAATGCTTGGAACGTTAGTCGGAAACCTTCACGTTGGAAATCGCCAGAAACGCTTCGCGCTCCACGACCCCGCCCTGCGGATTATCCTCGCTCTTCTGCATATGTTTTTTCACCAAGTTGACTCCTTCAATCAGTACGCGCCCGGTTTCGGGTACGACGTGGAGCACTTTGCCCGACTTGCCTTTATCATCCCCGGCGATCACGGTAACCGTGACGCCTTTTTTGATCTTGGCTTTACTCATCTTAAATTCCTTCCTGCGCTTTACAGTACTTCCGGAGCGAGCGAAACAACCTTCATGAAGTCGCTTTCGCGCAGCTCGCGGGCGACCGGCCCGAAGATACGGGTGCCGCGCGGATTCTTGTTGTCGTCAATAATTACAGCCGCATTGCTGTCGAACCGAAGGCAGGAGCCATCGGAACGACGAATCGTGCTCTTGGTGCGTACAACGACCGCCTTGCAGAGCTCGCCTTTCTTCACCACGCCGTTCGGCTGCGCTTCCTTGACGGTGACGCGGATCACATCGCCCACCCGGGCGACCTTGCTCTTGGTGCCAAGCACCCGGATGCACATCACACTGCGTGCACCTGAATTATCCGCAACTTTTAAACGTGTCTGTTCTTGAATCATCGTTCTGCCCTATTTCGCCGCTTCTGAAACAACGTCCACCAGCCGCCAGCGCTTCAGCTTGCTCAGCGGGCGGGTTTCCATTACACGGACCACATCGCCCACACTGGCGCGATTGTCCTCGTCGTGGGCGTGAACCCTGCTTGAAAGGCGGATTTCCTTGCCATACAGCGGATGGCGCACCCGGCGCTCGATCAATACAATGATCGTCTTGTCGCCGCTCTTGCTGGTCACACGGCCCTCACGGGTTTTCCGGAGATGTCTTTTAGTCTCTTCCATGCCCTCTATCCTTCAACTTTGTTTGCGTTCTGGATGGTCTTGATGCGGGCCACCGTACGGCGCAGTTCCTTCACGCGCGCCGGATTTTCCAGCTGACCGGACACCTGCTGGAGCTTCAGACTGAACTGCTCCTTCTTGATGTCGGCGAGCTGTTGATCCAGCTCTTCCATCGTCATTTCTTTCAATTCCTTAACCTTCATGGTCGGCCCTATCCTTTAGTCGTGAGCATGACGTTGCACAAACCGCACACGCATCGGCAGTTTGGTGGCTGCGAGACGCAGGCACTCCTTGGCCAGCGTTTCCGGAACCCCGTCAATCTCGAACAGCATCGTACCGGGCTTCACGACGGCAACCCACTGGTCCACGCCGCCCTTACCTTTACCCATACGAACTTCGAGAGGTTTCTTTGTAATTGGTTTATCGGGGAAAATGCGAATCCACAGCTTCCCTTTACGTTTCATGGCACGGTTGGCAGCCACACGGCACGCTTCGATCTGGATCGCAGTGACCCATCCGCGCTCGAGCGACTGAAGACCGTACTCCCCGTACGCCAGCTTGTTGCCCGACTGGGCGAGACCCCCGCGCGAACCACGCTGGACCTTCCGGTACTTAACTCTTTTTGGCATCAAAGGCATGGTTTAACTCCTAGGCTTTCGTTTCGGCTTCCTTGCAGACCCACACCTTGATGCCGATGATACCGGCCACGGTGTTGGCTTCCGCCGTACCGTAATCAATATTGGCACGCAGCGTATGCAGCGGGATCTTGCCTTCTTTATAACTTTCAGAACGGGCGATTTCCGCACCATTCAGGCGTCCACCCGCCAGAATCTTGATGCCGAGGGCACCGTTGTCCATGGCATCTGGATAGCACGTTTCATGGCGCGGCGATGGGAAACACGACGCTCCAGCTGCATGGCCACGTTGGCGGCCACCAGTGTGGCATCCAGATCGGGCTTCTTGACTTCGGCAATCTCGATATAGATCTCCTTGTTGGTGATCTTGGCGAGCACCTCACGCAGCTTGTCGATGTCTTCGCCCTTGCGGCCGATGACCAGACCCGGACGTGCGGTCTTGATGGTTACGCGGATGCGGTTGGCATAGCGCTCAACATAGATGTCCGAAACCGCGGCATCCTTGAGCCGATCGGCGACGAGGGCGCGAATATCAACATCTTCCTTGAGCATGGTGCCGAAGTCGCGCTTGTCCGCATACCAGCGTGAACGCCAGTCCTTGGTCAGGGCGAGCCTCATTCCAATTGGATTTACTTTTTGACCCAAAACAGTCTCCTCTCAACTACGCTTTTTCGTCGGTTAATATAACGGTTACGTGGCTCGTCTTCTTCTGGATCGGACTCGCCATGCCACGGGCACGGGGGCGGAACCGCTTCATCATCGGACCGCCATCCACGATGGCATTCTTTACAATCAGGCTGTCGACCGACAGACCCTCGTTGTTCTCGGCGTTTGCAATAGCCGATTTCAGAGTCTTGCCGATCTGAACCGCGGCCTTGCGGGCGTTGAACTCCGTAATGCGCAACGCATCGGCCACCGACAATCCCTTGATCTCGTTTGCCAGGTCGCGCGCCTTGGTCGGCGACATTCTTATATATTTGGTTGTTGCTGATACTTCCATGGTGTTTTCACTCTATGTTTTGTCCACAGGCGATAAAGGGCGGACAGTCTATGTATTTGCTTAACGAAATCCAGCGATTTCGCTCACAAAATTGAGGACTAACCCTTATCAGTTGCCATGCCGTGGGTTCTGAAGGCGCGGGTAGGCGAAAACTCGCCCAGTTTGTGCCCGACCATATTCTCCGTAACAAACACCGGAACGAAAACTTTACCGTTGTGAACATTGAAGGTGTGTCCGACAAACTCCGGAACGATCATGGAGTTACGGGCCCAGGTTTTGATCGGGGCCTTGCGTCCGGAATCTTCGAGTCTACGAACCTTCTTGACCAGCTTGAGATCCACGTAGGGACCTTTTTTCAGTGAACGTGCCATGACTATTTACTCCTCCGCTCAACAATATATTTATTGGTCTGCTTGTGCTTGTCGCGGGTGCGCTTGCCCTTCGAGAGCAGTCCCCAGGGCGACTTCGGATGACCGCCGCCGGAGGTGCGGCCTTCGCCGCCGCCCATGGGGTGGTCTACCGGGTTCATGGCCACACCGCGCACGGTCGGACGGATGCCCAGCCAGCGCTTGCGGCCGGCCTTGCCCATCACGATGTTGTTGTGCTCCACGTTACCCACGCGGCCGATGGTGGCCAGGCAGTTCGTGCGGATCATCCGGATTTCGCCGGACGGCATCTTGACGTTCGCAAATTCGTCCTCACGCGACACCAGCTGCGCCGATGTGCCTGCGGAACGAACCAGCTGCCCGCCGCGGCCGGCAATCAGCTCGATGTTGTGCAGGGCCATGCCCACCGGGATCTTACTCAGCGGCAGTGCGTTGCCCAGTGCGGGTTCTGCGTCCGGTCCGGACATCAGGGTGGCGCCCACCTGCAACCCTGCGGGCGCAACGATGTAACGCTTCTCGCCATCGGCATAGTGCAGCAGCGCAATACGCGCCGAACGGTTCGGATCGTACTCGATCCCGGCAACCTTGGCGGGAATGCCAAACTTATCGCGCTTGAAATCGATCACACGATAGCGGCGCTTGTGCCCGCCTCCACGGTGACGCACTGAAATGCGTCCCGCGCTGTTACGGCCGGCTTTGCTCTTCATCGGCTTCACCAGCGAGCGCTCGGGGCTCTTCTTGGTGATGTCGGCGAAGTCGGACAACACCATGTGCCGGCGGCTCGGCGTTGTCGGTTTATGTGCTTTCAAAGGCATTGCAAAAACTCCTTAGATCAGGTTAATGCTGTCTTCTGCATTCAATGTAACCACGGCACGCTTCCATGCGGCGGTCGTTCCGTAATGAGCCGTTCTCTGGCGCTTCTTCTTGCCTTTTCGGCGCATCGTATTGACGGCCATAACACGGACATTGAAGAGCTCTTCGACGGCTCGTTTGATTTCCACTTTATTGGCGTCAATGGACACGCGGAACAAATATTTGTTCTGCTCCTCGGAGAGGCGGGTGCCCTTTTCGGTCAACAAAATACGTTTAACTACATCGGCTGAACTTTTCATATCGTCAAACTCCTTAAGCGAGGCGCTTTTCCAGTGCTTCCATGCCCGCCTTCGTAACAATTACGTTCTTGAAGCGCAGGATCTGGTAGGTGTTCACCAGGTTGGCCGTAGCGACTTCCACGCGCTGAATGTTGCGCGTGGCCAGCAGCAGATTATCGGTCGTTTCGTCCACGATGAACAAGGCGCCGCGGTCGAGACCGAGGTTCTTGAGCACAGCTACGAATTCCTTGGTTTTCGGAGCCGAAAGGCTCAGCTCATCAATGACCGTGATCTCGCCCTGCTCCACCTTGGCGCTGAATGCGCGCTGGAAGGCCAGTCGAGTCACTTTCTTCGAAAGCTTCTTCTTGTAGGTACGCGGATGCGGGCCATGGGCCACGGCACCGCCGCGCCATACCGGCGACTGCTTGTATCCGGCACGTGCCCGGCCAAGACCCTTCTGTTTCCAGGGTTTTGCTCCGGTGCCGTTTACAAACGACTTGCTCAGGGTGGAGGCGGTGCCGGCACGCTGGTGTGCATTGTATGCAACTACCGCTTCGTGTACGGCCTGGTCGCCCTTGTCGAGAACGAGGAGGTTGTCTGCCACTTCATAGTCGCCGACGCTGTCTCCCTTGACATTTTTTAAAGGTACTTTGCTCATGATAATCCTCGCTTACTTCCTTTTGAGCGCTTCCTTGATCGTGACGATGCCACCGGTGGCACCCGGAACCGATCCCTTGACCAGGATCAGGTTTTCCTCCGGACGAACCTGGATCACCTTGAGATTCTGTGTCGTGACGCGCTTGTCACCCATCTGGCCGGGCATCTTTTTGCCCTTGAACACGCGTCCCGGAAATTCGCACATGCCGATCGAACCCGTCCGACGGATCCAGCCGCCACCGTGGGAAGCACGGCCGCCGCCGAAATCGTAGCGCTTGACAACACCCTGAAAGCCACGACCCTTGCCCGTGGCAATGATGTCGACGTAGCTGACTTCTTCGAAGGCACTGGCCGTGACCACCTCGCCCACCGCAACTTCGGCGGCGTCGACGCGGAACTCGCGCAGTATGCGCTTGGCATCCACTCCAGCCTTTTTAAAATGGCCGAGCGCCGGCTTGGTCATACGCTGTTCCTTCTGGTCTTCAAACCCCAGCTGAACGGCGGAATAACCCTCTTTTTCGTTGTCCTTGAGCTGTGTAACCACACAGGGACCTGCTTCGATGACCGTCACCGGAACGGCAGTACCGTTCTCGTCATAGATGGAGGTCATCCCTAGTTTCTTACCGATTAAACCTTTCATGATGCCCTCCTTCCTAGATCTTGATGGTGATGTCCACACCCGCCGGAAGATTGAGCTTCTTCAGCTCATCAACCGTCTTGATAGTGGGATCGATAATATCCAGCAGACGCTTGTGCGTGCGGATTTCGAATTGTTCCATGGCCTTCTTGTTCACGTGCGGACTCTTGTTCACCGTGAAACGCTCGATACGGGTCGGCAGCGGAATAGGGCCTGCAACGCGGGCGCCTGTACGACGTGCCGTCTCGACAATCTCAGTGGCGGAAACGTCGAGCACACGGTGGTCGAACGATTTCAGCCTGATTCTGATACGTTGATTCGTCATTATTTCTCTCTCATCGGTTGAGGATAGAATTTTCCATGGACGCGGGAACCGGTTCAAACGCTTGCGGCTCCATCGTATAGCTCGCCCTACCCTTTGTTAAGGAACGCAACGACGTTGCGTATCCAAAAACTTCAGCAAGCGGAACATCCGCCTGCACGACTTGCAGATCATTGGTTGCCTTGATTTCGCGGATGCGGCCGCGGCGGCTGTTGAGATCGCCCATCACATCGCCGAGATGCTCCTCGGGGGTTTCGATCTCCAGCAGCATAATCGGTTCGAGGAGGATCGGTCCGGCATGGCCGACGGCATCGCGCAGCGCCATCACCGCGGCTGAGCGGAAGGCCACCTCGGAGGAGTCGGTGGCGTGGGTCTGCCCGCCGATGACTGTTACCTTGGTGTCGATGATGGCAAAATTTCCGAGCACACCCGTCAGCAGGGCGTCCGCAATCCCCTCTTCGATGCCCTTGCGATATTCCGTGGGGATGATGCTCGTGGAGACGTCGAAATCGATAGTGTTTCCTGCGCCTGCGGCAGCCGGAGCCACCTGAAGAGTCAGGCTGGCAAAGAGGTTTTCTCCGCCAATCTCGCGTTCGAACGTAAAGCGGCCTTCGCCCTTTTTCGATACGCTTTCGCGGTAGGCCACCATCGGACGTCCGGCGTTGGCCTGCACCTTGTATTCGCGAAGAATGCGGTCCTTGATGATTTCAAGGTGCAGTTCGCCCATGCCCTGAATAATCGTTTGGCCGGTTTCCTCGTGGATCGAAGTGTGGAACGTCGGATCCTCGTCGGCCATATCCTGAAGCGCGTCCACCAGGGCATCCTTATCGGCCGTGGTCTTCGGCTCGATGGCCATGGAAATTACAGGCTCCGGGAAATCGATAGTTTCAAGAACAATCGGGTCGTTCTCCGGACACACCGTGTCGCCGGTGGTGAAAAGTTTCTGGCCGACCATACCGCCAATTTCTCCGGCATACAGTACGTCGACATCTTCGCGATGGTTGGCATGCAGACGCAACAGGCGTCCAATGCGCTCGCGTTTACGGGTGCGCGGATTGAAAATATTCTGCCCTTTTTTGAGCTGGCCGGAATAGATACGGACAAATGCCAGCTTGCCGACAAACTTATCGGTTGCCATTTTAAAGACGAGGCCGGTCAGCGGTTCGAAGTCGGAGGCTGCACGCTCAAGCTGCTCCTCGTTCTTGGGGGAGATTCCGCTTACCGCAGGAACGTCGAGCGGGGAAGGCAGATAGGCGACAACGGCATCCAGCAGCGGTTGTACACCTTTGTTTTTCAGCGATGAACCGGCGAGTACCGGAACAATGTGGTTGGCGATCGTGGCACGGCGCAAGGCCTCAACCAGAGCCTGCTCGGAAACATCGCTGTTTTCCATGTAGGCTTCGAGCAGTTCTTCGTCGACTTCAGCCACGCGCTCGATCAGCGCGGCACGCGCTTCCTCGGCCTCGGCTGCCAGTTCGGCAGGCATATCGGTGTAGCCGACTTTGGAGCCCATGTCCCCTTCGGAGAAGGTGATGCCCCGCATCTTGATCAGATCGATCACGCCGGAGAAGGATTCGGCCTCACCCACCGGAAGCTGAATCGCAACGGCCGGCGCACCGAGCTTTTCCTGCATTTCCGAAAGTACCTTTTTAAAATTGGCACCCATCCGATCCATCTTGTTTACAAACGCAAGACGCGGAACCTGATACTTGGTGGCCTGCCGCCAAACCGTTTCGGATTGGGGCTGCACACCACCCACGGCACAGAAAACGCCCACGGCGCCATCCAGGACGCGAAGTGAGCGCTCAACCTCCACGGTGAAATCCACGTGGCCGGGGGTGTCGATGATATTGATTTGATGGTCATTCCAGAAACACGTAGTGGCGGCGCTGGTGATCGTGATGCCCCGTTCCTGTTCCTGAATCATCCAATCCATGGTGGCGGTGCCGTCGTGCACTTCGCCGATGCGATGCACCTTGCCGGAGTAGTAAAGAATGCGTTCGGACGTCGTGGTTTTACCCGCGTCGATGTGGGCAATGATACCGATGTTGCGAACACTGGACAAAGCATGGTCGCGCCCATCGGCTTCCAGCTTGGAATCCGGGCCCTTTCCTGCTTTGTTATTCTGTTGTTTCACAGCGTTCGTCATTTCTTTTATCGACAAGCGGAAGGTTCCAATGATTGGAACCTTCCCTTCCATCGGCGACCCCCATCCGTTGGGGATTTCCTATATTTCCTGCATATACTCGCTTACCAGCGGTAGTGGGCGAAAGCCTTGTTAGCCTGGGCCATCTTATGCGTGTCGTCACGCTTCTTGATGGCGGCACCCTGCCCCTTAAAGGCATCGATTACTTCGTTGGCCAGCGCACGGCGCATCGGAACGCCCTTGCGGTTTCCGGCAAACTGAATCAGCCAGCGGGTCGCGAGCGCGATCTGTCGCTTGGGCTTCACTTCCAGCGGAACCTGATAGGTCGCACCACCTACGCGGCGGGACTTCACTTCGAGGCGCGGGGAGACGTTTTCGACCGCGGTGGTGAATACGTGCACCGGATCTTCGTCTTTCAGCTGACCCTGAATATCCTCAAGGGCTCCGTATACAATCTTGGCTGCAACCGATTTCTTACCGCGTTCCATAACACAGTTGATCATGTACGCTACCATCTGGTTATTGTAGCGAGGATCCGGAATCAGATCGCGTTTCTCAGCTCTACGTCTTCTAGCCATAGTTTAAATGTTCCTTATTTGGGGCGCTTGGCACCATACTTCGAACGACCGCGTTTACGTCCATCAACTCCGAGACAGTCGAGCGCGCCACGAACGATGTGGTAGCGAACACCCGGCAAGTCCTTCACCCGTCCGCCACGCACCAAAACCATGCTATGCTCCTGCAGGTTGTGGCCTTCGCCCGGAATGTATGCATTGATTTCGCGACCGTTGGTCAGACGAACACGCGCAACCTTACGCAAGGCCGAGTTCGGCTTTTTCGGCGTCTGGGTTTTCACCAGCAGACAAACACCACGGCGCTGCGGGCAAGTCGTCAGTGCAGGCGATTTGCTCTTCTTCTTAGCAACCGTGCGCGGCTTTCTAACCAATTGATTAATTGTAGGCATATTGTATTCCTTATACTCAAAGATGAAATATGAACTCAGAATTTTGAAATCGGGTCTGCGACACTTTTATCGTTGAGCCAACCGCAGGTTCCTTTTTTCATACCTCATCTTTCAGCGTTCATACTTCCGCTGCATTGGCAGCATCAATTCCTTCTGATCTAAAAAAGACAAGCGCAGGAGAGTAGCTATCCCCTACACGTATCGCAAGCGAAAGATTCAACTTTATTCGCTTTTTTCAGTGTTCCCAGCCGTCCCTTGCCGCCGGCCCTAATTCAGCCTATCGCAACCCATTCCGCTGAAAGGAGAGACACCATAGTACAAGCGGAAATGAAATCCAGATAAATCCACCGGTGATTTCGCTTCTCAGCGGTGCCGGCCGGATGCAGCAAGCGCCTGTATCTCAGGTGACAGCCGGAAGCACAAAAAAAGGCGCCCACGAACACTCGGGACGCCTTTATTCTGAGCCGGGGAACCACCTAGAGCTCTTCCACCTTCTCCTCGAAGGCCAGCGGATCGCTGCCGAGCAGATCCTCGACCGAGATTTCCTCGCCCAGCTTGACCGGCTTGATATCGCGATACATCGGGAAACCGGTACCGGCAGGGATCAGACGACCCATGATAACGTTTTCCTTGAAGCCGCGCAGCGCATCGACCATGCCGAGCGTTGCCGCTTTCGTCAGAACACGAGTGGTATCCTGGAACGAGGCCGCCGATATAAAGGACTCGGTTTCAAGCGCCGCCTTGGTGATACCCAGCAGCACCGGGGAAGCTTCCGCCGGACGACGGCCTTCGGCCACCGCGTTTTGGTTGACTTCCTGGAAGGTCTGCTTTTCGACCTGCTCGCCCCAGAGGAACTCGGTATCGCCGGGATCGGTAATCTTGACCTTGCGCAGCATCTGGCGAACGATCACCTCAATGTGCTTGTCGTTGATTTCCACACCCTGCAGGCGGTATACGGCCTGTACTTCGTTCACCAGGTATTCCTGCAGATCCTGCGGGCCGCAGACTTCCAGCAGTTCCTGCGGAACGATCGGTCCCTCGGTCAGTTGCTGCCCCTTGTGGACAAAGTCGCCGGGGAATACAATAACGTGCTTGTTCATCGGAATGAGGTGTTCTTCTTCCGCGCCGGTCACCGTATCGCGGACGATCAGCTTGCGCTTGCCCTTGGCAATGCCGCCGAGCTCAACGATGCCCTCGATCTTGGCGATCTCGGCCGCTTCCTTGGGCGTGCGGGCCTCAACCAGCTCGGCCACACGCGGCAGACCACCGGTAATGTCCTTGGTCTTGGCGCCTTCACGCGGGATACGCGCAACAACGTCGCCGGCCTGGATTTCCTGACCATCTTCGACCGACATGACCGCGTCCACGGACATCGGATAGG
>JABDQT010000097.1 GCA_013042165.1 Kiritimatiellales bacterium
TGCGGGTGCCAACGTGTTTACCGTCAAAGCTGAAGACGGCGCACTGGCTTCCGATACGGCGACACTGAACATTACAGTGATTGCGGCACCGGTGAATCAGCCTCCGGTCTTCACCGTTGATCCGATCAACGAAATCAATGCCGATGAAGGCGTGGCTTACAGCAGCACGATTGCCAACGACGCGTCCGATCCGGAAGCCGATCCGATGACCTTCTCGAAGGCCTCCGGACCGGCCTGGCTGAGTGTGGCGGCCAACGGCGCACTCTCCGGTACTCCGGGTGCAGGCGATGTGGGTGCGAATGTCTTCACCGTGCAGGTGAACGCCACCGGCGGCAGCGATACGGCGACACTGAACATTACCGTTATTGCGGCCCCGGTTAACCAGCCTCCAGTCTTCACCGTGGATCCCATCAACGAGATCGATGCGACCGAAGATGCCGCATACAGCAGCAGCATCGCTGGTGACGCGTCCGATCCGGAAGCCGACCCGCTGACCTTCTCGAAGGTCTCCGGACCGGCGTGGTTGAGCGTGGCGGCCAACGGCGCACTCTCCGGTACTCCAGGCGCAGGCGATGTGGGAGCCAACGCATTTACTGTGCGGGTGGACGCCGCAGGCGGCAGCGATACGGCGACACTCAACATCACCGTGGTTGCCGCACCGGTAGGTGGCTGGGAAGAACTGACCAACGACGACTTTGAAGCCGGATTCGGCAACTGGGTCGACGGGGGTTCGGATGTTTCACTGTCAGCTAATAATGCTATCGGCGCACAGTGCCTGGACCTTCAGGATAACTCGGGCGCTGGTTCGTCTTCATGGCTGGCGAGCTCGCTGGACCTGACGGGCTACACGCAGCTGGAAATTGCATTCACCTACATGCCGATCAGCATGGAAGGCGCGGAAGACTTCTGGGTGCAGTATTCCGACAATGGCGGCTCAAGCTGGACCACCATTAAAGCCTACATCAATAATGTGGACTTCGTTAACGGCACGCGTGAAAACCCGGTTCTTACGATCGACAGTGGAAGCTACAACTTCACGGCGAACGCAAGTGTCCAGTTTGTTTGCGATGCCTCCGGAAATTCCGACGATATCTATATCGATAACGTGGTGATCTCCGGTTATGTGGATGGACCTCCTCCGCCGAACCAGGCGCCGACCTTTACAGTGGATCCGATTAACGAGATCAATGCCACCGAGAATGCGGCGTACAGCAGCTCCATTGCGGACGATGCGTCTGATCCGGAAGCCGATCCAATGACCTTCTCGAAGGTCTCCGGACCGGCCTGGTTGAGCGTAGCGGCCAACGGCGCGCTCTCCGGTACGCCGGGTGCGGGCGATGTGGGTGCCAATGTCTTCACCGTGCAGGTGGACGCCACCGGCGGCAGCGACACGGCCACGTTGAATATCACGGTCGACACAGCACCGGTAAATCAGGCTCCGGCCTTCACGGTGGATCCGATCAACGAGATCAATGCCACCGAAGATGCGGCGTACAGCAGTTCCATTGCGGACGATGCGTCTGATCCGGAATCTGATCCGATGACCTTCTCGAAGGTTTCCGGTCCGGCCTGGTTGAGCGTGGCGTCCGATGGTTCGCTCTCCGGTACACCGGGTGCGGGCGATGTGGGTGCCAATGTCTTCACCGTGCAGGTTGACGCCACCGGCGGCAGCGATACAGCCACGTTGAACATTACCGTGGATGCCGCTCCCGTTGGTTGGGTCGAGATCCTCTACGATGACTTCGAAGGTGGATTTGGTAACTGGGATGACGGCGGCACAGACTGCAAGCTGTATACGGGTGGAGCACGTGCCCATCAGGGCAACAATGCGCTTCATCTTCAGGACAACACCAGTACATCGGTGTCGTCCACCGGCGATCTGGCGTTGTCTGCCAAGAGCGAAATCAAGGTCGAGTTCTGGGCCAATACCCAAAACTTGAAAAACAATGAGGACTTCTGGCTGCAGATCTCCACGGACGGCGGATCGAACTACGACACCGTGAAGGATTATAATGCGGGTACCGAGTTTGAGAATGACGTGTTCTTCTCGGATACGGTCCTTATCAGCGGCTATACGCTGACCGATCAGACCCGCCTGCGTTTCCGGTGCGATGCCTCCAGCAACTCCGATAACGTCTTTATTGACGAGGTGCGCGTGTCGGTTCAATAAAGCACATTGAAACGATGATATGAAAGCGCGGTGCTCTTCGGGGCGCCGCGTTTTTTACGTGCTTAACAGGCGCTGATTTGTTAACAATCAACGGCTTGTACTGGAGAAGAAGTGAGCAAAGAGTGGAACACGCGAAAATCGTTGCTGAAACGGGTGAGGGATTCATCCGATGAACAGGCCTGGGCGGATTTTTTGGGCTACTACGAAAACTTTATCTACCATATTCTGCGGCAAATGGAGCTGAACACGGAAGAGTGCAACGATCTGGTGCAGGACATTCTGCTCAAGCTATGGAAAAACCTGAAAAGCTACGACCCGGAAAAAGCTCGTTTTCGAACCTGGCTGGGCCGGGTGGTGCGCAACGCGGCATATGACTATTTTTCCAAGGCAAAAACCCAGTCCAAATTATTGGAAGAGGAGCGCGCCATGGCCGAAACCATCTGTTCCACATCGGCGTCGGAGCTTGAAACAATGATTGCAAAAGAGTGGGAACTCTACATGACGAGCTATGCCATGGAGCGCATGCGCGGAATTTTCTCGGGCGAGGCGTTGAATGTTTTTTCGATGAGTCTCGATGGAGTGCCGACCGAAGTGATTGCCAAACGACTGAATCTCAACCGGGATTCGGTCTACACCCTGAGGAATCGTGTCAAGTCGCGTCTGATCAAGGAAGTGCATGCAATCATGAAAGAGGTTGAGGGGTGAAGAGCAGATCGTATGCTGCTGTCGAATATGCATGGGCGAAACAGCAACCGCCCATGCCGGGCAGGCGGTATGCGCAATAGCGGAGCGTGTGATCATGCCAGACCATCATGAAATTCCGATTGATCCACGGGTAAAGGATTTTTACGGGGTGGCGGAGAACTACGACGAAGTCGATTCGTCGGAAATCAATCCCTCGTTGTTCAGTCTGTCCAAGGTGTCGCAGCGGTACGAGTCGGCCGAGTTGATTGCCGAGGGGGGCATGAAGCAAATCTACAAGGTGTACGATGCGCGTGCAAGGCGGTATCTGGCGATGGCCCTGCTGCGACCCGATGCCCCGGAAGACCTGTTTGATCCGTTTATCCATGAAGCATGGCTGACGGCGCAGCTGGCGCATCCGAACATCATTGCCATTCATGATATTGGCGTGAATCTTCAGAGGAAACCCTACTTCACGATGGATCTGAAGGCGGGGGATTCGCTGCGCGAGCTGATCGAAAAACTGCACCATGGCGACCGCGCTGCCTTGACGCGCTATCCCCTGGAAACCCTGCTGCAGATTTTTATCAAAGTCTGCGATGCCATGTCGTATGCCCATTCGATCCATGTGCTGCATTTGGATCTAAAGCCGGCCAACATACAGGTCGGGGACTTTGGGCAGGTGTTGGTCTGCGACTGGGGCATGGGGAAGGTGCTGGGTAAAGAGGGCGATCTTGAGTTCGATCGCCAGCTGCTGAATCCGGACCTGCTGAGTTCCGTGCTGCTGTACGGAGAGTTGAAGGGAACCCCCGGCAACATGGCCCCGGAGCAGGTGTTGAATAAGGGCGAGCTCGACGTCCGGACGGATGTGTATGGGCTGGGCGGCATTCTCTATGCGCTGTTGACCTATCTGCGCCCGCTCTCAGGAAGCACCGAGGAGATTTTACAAAAGACAAAGAACGGGGCGATTGTTTCCCCGTGCATACGCGCGCCAGAACGAAACATCCCCAAGGCGCTCGATGCCGTGGTCATGAAGGCGCTGGCAACGGATCCGGATAAACGATATGCATCGGTGACGGCACTGCGCAACGAGGTGCATCGCTATCTGACCGGGTATGCCACCGAAGCGGAAAACGCCGGGATATGGACGCAGATGAACCTCTTTTATCGGCGCAACAAGCGGTTTTGCATTACCGTCTCCTGCTCGGCTCTCGTGGGGGTGGCGGGGGCGCTCTTTTCGATTTTCCAATTGAGTGCCCAGCGACATCTGGCCAACGAGGCCCTGCTTGAAGCCGAACAAATGCTGGCCCTTTACGATGCGGGGCAGGATAAACTCGAAATGCTGGGCTCGCGGTATGACGAATCGGTAAAAACCATTGCGCGCCGCCATCAGCATGCCGGCAATTACACGGCCGCGGAAAATGTGCTGCGGGCCGCGTTGGAAGAGGATCCCGACAATCCCGTCTATCTTTATGAAATGGGGCAATATTTTTTCACCATGCAGCGATTTAATGCGGCCTTGGGCTATTTCGATCAATCGGGCATTGAAGACGATGTGGTCGAGATGGCCCGAAAGTATGCACCGCTTAAGAGGGACGACGGGCTGTTGACCCCTGAGCAGATGGCGGATATTTTCGGGCATTTGATCCTCAACGGTCCGCTGGAGCAGAGAATGGTCCTGTATGACCAGCGCCATCGACTGAACCTCAGGCAACGTGCACGGATTGTGGAGGCCTATCTGCATGTGTTGAATCCGGAGTGGACCGATGCGGTCTTTGAGTATGATCCTGAGAAGGGATCGCTGAAGCTGGGCGGGACCGGACTGCACAAGGTATCCCCGGCGCCCAGTGTACTTGCCGGCCTGCAACCGCGTATTCTGGATGTGAGCGGAACCGGTATCCGTGATCTGTCCCAAGAGACCGGCTATCCGATTGAGAAGCTGAATGTCAGCAACACTCCGTTTACCCGCAAGAAAATCCTCCGGCAGATGATCCACCTGCAGGAGTTAACGGTTGACCGGAAACAATACGAGAATATGAACCTGCGCAATTTTCCCGACCGGGTCAGGATCAATGTGAAGCACTAAAGCATGTTTGATTCAATGTGTCGCATGGTCTGACGGTTCAACGAGGTAGTGCGGCTTTCCGCCCAGGAGGGACAAACTCCGCAGCGTGCGATCTTCCAAATATTCTGCCCACGTGTGGAGGGGCGGAGGCTCTCCGCCCGGTCGCGGAGCCCGCGACCCTCCATGCGCACCGCCTCTGGTTGGGTGGAGGGGCGGACGCGACCCTCCAGTTGAACCGTCGCTGTTTTTGGAGGGGCACACGCCGTGTGCCCGTCGTCGGAC
>JABDQT010000100.1 GCA_013042165.1 Kiritimatiellales bacterium
GGAACAATCGATCCGTTCGGCAGGCATTGTCGGTTCGGAGGCGGTGGTGATCGCCAACAACAAAACGGTGACCGAGGGGATGCTGGAGCTGGCCAAGGATCAGGGCATTCCGCTTTTCTGCACTCGTTTCCCGAAATATGAAGCCTGCGTCCGGCTGGGCCGGCTTATGGAAACCTGATGGACGGGAATCACCAGGAAACGCTTCAGTCTTCGCTGCGTGTTCAGGAGTTGATCTACGGCCTGCGCATCGGCGAGGTCATGACCAGCAAGGTGTTCGCCGTATCCCGCAACTGCACCATGCGCGACGTGCAGACGATCATGAAAAACAACTCCATCTCCGGCGTGCCGGTCGTGGACAGCAAGCGGGTGGTCGGCATTGTTACGATGAACGACATCATGAATGCGCTCGAGCAGGGGGCGATGGAGGACGGTGTGGTCAAGTGGATGGTCGGCGAAGTGCAGACCCTGGCCGAAGATATGCCGCTTTCTTTTGCCATCTCGGCGTTCGGTAAATTTTCCTTCCGCCAGTTTCCGGTGGTGAACAAGAAGAATGAGCTGGTGGGTATTCTCACGTTCCGCAACATCAACCTTGCGCTGATCCGCGAACTGTCACGGCAGCTGCGCGAAATGGAGCATCAGCATGAGCATCCGCCCGAGCCGGAGTCGCTGGAACTGGCCAAAGTCTACCAGCTGCACCGCTATGATTTTGAAAACGGCGGCCGGGCATCGAGCGAGATTAAGAAGTTCCTGAAGGATCGTGGAATTGCATCGAAAATCGTCCGGCGTGTGGCGGTCGCCAGTTATGAGCTGGAGATCAATCTGGTGGCCCATTCCATTGGCGGCATGCTGGCTTTTGACATTACGCCGGATCGCGTTAAAATTTCCTCGCACGATCGCGGGCCGGGTATTCCGGATATCGACCAGGCCATGACCGAAGGCTTTTCCACGGCCAATGAGTGGATCCGGTCGCAGGGTTTCGGAGCCGGCATGGGGTTGCCGAACGTGAAACGGGTGTCCGACGAGTTTGCCATCAAGTCGTCCGTCGGTATGGGCACCATGGTGCAGGCGATCATACATTTAAAACCGGAGAATGAAAATGAAGATTAGCGACCTACAGTCCCTCGAATCGTTTACCTGTCTGCAGGAGGAGTATGAAGATATCGAAATTGTCAGCGGCTACACATCCGACCTGCTGAGTGATGTGATGGCCAATGCCGACGAAGGCTCGGTACTGGTTACGATTCAGGCCCACAAAAACACCATTGCCGTTTCGTCGCTGGCAGGCGTCGCGGCCATCATTATCTGCAGCAACCGCCCGGTGCCGGACGATATGCTGGCAGCAGCTTCGAGCGAGGGGATTGCTGTTTTTCAAACTGCCGAGAACCAGTTCAATACGTCGGCGCTCATCGCGCAGCATATCGGCGGGTGCCCTGCGCGCTAGGATCAAGCCATGCTGTATCGGGCGGACTTTCATATTCACAGTTGCCTGTCGCCCTGCGCGTCGCTGGAAATGTCACCGAAGTCGATTGTGACGAAAGCGAAGCAGGCGGGGCTCAATGCTATTGCGTTGTCAGACCACAACTGCACTTTTAATCTGCCGGCCTTCAGCCGGGTGTGCGCACAGCTTGAGATGGAATGTCTTTT
Source organism: Kiritimatiellales bacterium (assembly GCA_013042165.1). GTDB lineage: Bacteria > Verrucomicrobiota > Kiritimatiellia > Kiritimatiellales > Pontiellaceae > Pontiella. The sequence goes on from JABDQT010000100.1 coordinate 1,645, forward strand.
TGGCATGGAAGTCACGACGATCGAAGAGGCGCATGTGCTCTGTCTCTTCGATGAGCTGGATCGCGCGATGGAGATGGGGAAGTCTGTCTACGACAGCCTGCCCGATGTTTCCGGCCGGTCCGCAGGTTTTGGCGATCAGCCCATCATCGACGAGAACGAAGAGATTCTCGGGTTTGCCGAAAAGTTTCTCATCGCAGCCTCAACATTCAGCGTCAGCGCGCTGTTGGGCCAAGTACATGCGCTGGGCGGATTGTGTATTCCGGCGCATATCGACCGGCAGGTTTATGGCATCATTGCCCAGTTGGGCTTTTTACCGGACGAGGCCTTTGACGCCGTGGAGCTTGCCGCTGGGGGCGATCCGGTGCTGGCGAAACAGTATCCCGTTGTACGCAACTCCGATTCGCATCAGCTTGAATCGATTGGTTCGGCATTCACACAGCTTGAGGTCAGCGAACTGTCGGTTGATCAGATTCGTGAGAGTCTGCGAAGACAGGTTTCATGACACTGGCTTTGCGGCCGGTTTTGGCCGCTTCTTTAAACCATTTATTGAGCAGGCGTTGCGGATAGGCCGGATAATAGTTATAGGTCTTGCCCAGTCGCATCCAGATCAGAGTCTGTTCCGGAAAACGATAACCGAGCGCAGCGCAAAGCAGTGCTTTTTCATGTGCTTCAATATCCAGAGCTCTGACCGCATCGGGTTCAGGTGCCTGTTCGTCGGTGAGGTACCGTGTGGTAATCTGATATGCTTTCGTGTCGGCCTTCATCTCACGAACGGCTTGTTCGAGATTCTGTTCAGCCAGGCCGGTCTTCTTTGCTTGCATGGCCGCGCAGTAGAGCACGAGATGCTCCCACCAGAGCGTGTTCTCGGATGTTGAAAGCATTTGGTCTGCTTCCTCAAGGCGGTTTTTGTGCAGCAGCATCTCCAGCACGACATGCGCATCTCCCGCATCGGTCAGGCTCGCGTGGTAGTCGTCAAGATTCCCCACGGCATAGAAACGGATGGCATTGAGGCGCGGCAGGCTCAAACCCTGTTCTTCGCTCAGGCGTACCGCTTCGGCTTCAGCCTCCTGATGATAACCCGCCTTGGTCAGATAAAGGATTCTCTTTTCGGGCTCCGCAGTCACGCTGTCGGAAAGCAGGTTGTCGAAGCGCCTGAGCGCCAGCAGAGCTTCATTGCGTAATAGCGTGAATCTGCGGTTGTCGGGATCCTTCTCCAGGGCTTTGCCACAGGAAGCAAGGGCGCCCTTATATTCCGCATGAGCGAATTGATCGCGCGCAACAGCATAGAAGCCCCGTCCTCCCATGCCTTTTCCATTTTCAGAACGGTTGAAAAACTGGTGAGCGACATTCCGTTTGGCAACCGCCTGAGCAAGGAGGTAGTAGTAGATGGGTTCCTCGGGATTGTTTTTACACTGAAGCGAGTAGTCACGAATGAGCGAGTGTTCGGGCTGTGTCAGCAAGACCAGATTGATGTAGCGCTGATGCCACGCCAGCAATGGGGGTGTTTGTCGTGTCCCCAGCTTGAGAAAATCCAGTTTTTCCTGAACGGACAGATCCTCCAGTGCGGTATCGAGAATGACATCGGCCTCGTCGCTGGAGGGATCCATGAGCAGGGCTTTGCGGGCATAGGCCGGTGCTGCGCCGGGCAGATCAAGTTGCCGGAGTCGTTCAATCATGGCCGCGTGCGTGGGTGGACGAAACAGCCCGACGCGATCCGACTGTTCTTCCGATTCGCTTTTCCCGAAACCCATCAGCGGATAGCCGACATCGGCAAGCTCGTGCAGGAGTTTTCCAAAGGAGTAACAGATCTCCTCGTTCCCATCCGTATCTTTTTCCATCGTAAGCAGGGCCATGGAGTCCGGGTTGATCACCAGCAGGTTCTTTTCGATGAGTTGTTTGGCAAAGGAAATGGTGTAGTTGAATTCGATGGCAGGCTTTGCCCCGACCTGCAGCTCATGTTTACCCAGCTTGAGTTTGATTTGCCGGCGGTTGCCGGGGGCAAGGGTGTAGGTTTCGCCATCAAGCGTAAAGCTATACTCCTGCAATGAACCGTTCACCAGCCATGCATGATACGTTCTGAGCGATGATACCCCTTGTACCGTCAGTGCAATAAGGAGCGCGGCAACCACGGTGTTGGCGGGTATGTACGCCAGTTTTGCGGACTCGGGGTGTATATGATGCTCCTCCATCAGGCCGGATCTGCTCTCCTTGGCCTCAAGCAGGGTATGGCAGAAATCCATCAGCTCCTCGGCGGCCTTGCCGGCTCCGAGCACGATGGCTTTGCGACAGTGTGTGATGGCATCCTCGTAATCGCCAAAGCGGCACAGCCCCTGTGCGATAATATGCTGAATTTGCGGATGAGCATCAAACCGCAGACCATACGACTCATGCATGTCATCAAACCACGAGGCTTCGTTATAAATCATCAGCGTATGAAGGGCGCGAGTGCAGTTATCCGGGTTGTCGGCATCGTCCGCGAAGCCGGCCATCATTTCCGCGAGGTTGCTTTTACGTTCCTTGGCAAACTTTCGCTTCGTCGTGATACCTCGCTGGCCGCAATGCGGACATTCATCCAGCACATGGTATGTTTTCAGTGGAACAAGCGGAAAATTGGAGAATTTGACAAAGCGCCGGGTGTCGTACGAGTAGAGACGCGTTAAACGGTTGCAGCCAATACATCGGCTAAAATGGGAATTGAGATTGTGTTTGCCGATATAGTCAGTTTCAAAGCGGTTCATCATCCAGCAGGTTCCTGTGAAATCCTCAAACGTCTCATAGTGTAAAATTAAAGAATAACTCAGTTCAACTACTATCATTTGCTATTAGGCATTATCTGAAGAGGTTGCCGTCTATCAGTCTGCGGTTGCAGTGAAAAGCAATGGATGATGAGCATTCATTGTGCGCAACGTATTGCGCCGGTCTTGGAAAGATGAAAGTATATCTATACGCATAGTATTCAAGGAGTCGGCATGAACAAACAGCGTTTGAAGGCGTGGGGTTTTCCTCTGGAAAAACTTTTTGTGGCGGCGGGTCCATGCAGTGCTGAAACCGAAAAACAGGTACTCGCAACCGCCCGGGCATTGGCGGGGCATGGCCTCGGGTTTTTTCGCTCCGGAATCTGGAAGCCGCGTACCCGTCCGGGTTGTTTCGAAGGCGTTGGCCGCGAGGGTTTGGCGTGGATGGATCGCGCGCGAGCGGAAACGGGACTGAAGATCGGAACCGAGGTGGCCGAGCCTTCGCATGTGGAAGCCTGTCTGGAATACAATCTCGATGCTCTTTGGGTGGGTGCCCGCACAACCACCAATCCCTTTTCCGTGCAGGCCATCGCCGATGCGCTGCGGGGAACAGACATTCCCGTCTTCGTGAAAAACCCGATGAGTGCCGATATCGGACTCTGGATCGGTGCGATCGAACGGCTGGCCAATGCCGGACTGACCCGCCTCGCCGCCATCCACCGCGGCTTCAGCTCGTCTCTGGAAATGCGCTATCGCAATGCACCGGCCTGGAAAATACCGATCGAGCTGATGCGCCGCATGCCGGATCTGCCCATCCTCTGCGATCCAAGCCATATCTGCGGCAAGGCCGGCCTCGTGCCGACCATTGCTCAGGAGGCGATGGATCTGCTCTTCGATGGCCTGATGGTGGAGGTGCATCCCGACCCGCCGCATGCCCTTTCGGATGCTGCACAACAGTTAACACCCGAACAGTTTCTTTCAATGATTGATCATCTGGAACGGCCAAGCGAGAAAAGCAACGATGCGACCTTTGCCAACCACTTGAGTAAGCTCAGGGAAAATGTGGACGACATCGATAGCCAGATGCTGGAATTGCTGGGCAAGCGTATGGAGGTCGTGCGCGAAATGGGCCGGTTGAAAACGCAACAGAATGTATCCACGCTTCAGCCCGGCCGATGGAAGGAAATACTGGCCGACCGGGTCAGGAAGGGGATCGGGCTCGACCTGTCGGAAGAGTTTGTGTTGCAAATCATGCAGTCGATCCATGAAGAGGCCATCCTGCAACAGGAAGCCGATCGGGTCGAGGGTGCGGAGTAAAGCGGCTCGTCACGCATTCCGCACCTTGTTTCCGGCAGAATGGACTTGCGTTGATTCCGTCGGAATTTATACATTCCGCGTTCTTCCACACGGAGAGATGGTCGAGTGGTTTAAGGCGCCGGTCTTGAAAACCGGAGAGGTGCAAGCCTCCGGGGGTTCGAATCCCTCTCTCTCCGCCACTTTTTCTATCCAAGGATTTCATGGATTCTGCGGATTTTCTTTGAAAAGTAATGAAGTCCCATATTGTCAGGGATCAAAAGGTTCTTCCGTAAAACAGATGCGGTGGCACTAATACTGCTGATAACTGCGTTTTTTCCGATGATATTTGCTGATTTTTTTAACAGATAAAGCTTGAAAGAACCGAAATGTTCAGTATTTATTGAACAACATGAATGAGATGACTGCAAAAGAGGGATCTCTAAGTGAAATCGAAAGCGAGGTCATAGCGCTGTTTGTGCGCATGGCCGATGTGC
>JABDQT010000101.1 GCA_013042165.1 Kiritimatiellales bacterium
CCACTGCATGGGCGTTAACGGATCACATAGTACCGACATCTTTGGTGTTGGATTATAGAGCATGCCGCCTTTGTCGTTCGGGCTGATAATGAAGACCCCCAGGTCCATCTTTGCGGCCGCTTCGACCATGGGCCAATGCAGCTGGTCATAGACGAAATACCAATGGAGATTCACATAGTCGAATTCACCCGTCTTACAGGTATCCACCACAACCTCCGGCCCGGCATGCGTGGAGAAACCGCAAAAACGGACTCGGCCCTCTTTCTGCAACTGGCGGATGGCGGCCAGGCAACCGGCCTTCTTCAGGCTGGTTTCCATCAAGTCCCGGGTGTTGATGCCGTGGATAGACAGGAAATCGACATATTCCAGCTGCAGGTAGCGCATCGAGGTCTCGAATTTTTCGAGGAACTCCTTCGCCGTTTCGGTCACCCCGATCTTCGTTTGCATTAGAAATTTATCGCGGTCGATGTTCTGCAGCACCCAGCCCAGCTGCATTTCGGATGGACCGTAACCGCGCGCCGTCTCAATGTGGTTGATCCCATGCTCCAGTGCATGATACACGCACGCCTCCACATTGGCTTGTCCGGCGGGTTCAATTTTTCCAGGATCGAGATCATCCCATCCCTGCTGATAGCGCATCCCCCCGCAGGTCAACACAGGCATCTGCACATTGCTTCTTCCAAATCTCTTTGTGGGCACTGCCATGCTCTAACCTTTCTTGTCGAGTTCGCTGCGAATGAGTTCTGCCGTTTTGATACCGATCCCCGGCGCCTTGGCAATCTCTTCGACAGCCGCCCGCCGGAGCCGTGTAATCGAGCCGAAGTATTTCAAAAGCAACTCTTTCTTCGCACCCCCGATACCCGGTATCTCATCGAGCTGCGACTCCATGATCCGCTGGCGGCGAAGGTCGCGGTGGTAGGTAATGGCAAAACGGTGCGCTTCGTCACGCAGGCGTGTCACGACGCTCAGACCTACCGAATAACGCGGTAAAACCAGATTGCCGGAATTGTGTTCAACATCCCACACAATCTCCTCATAGCGCTTGGCCAACCCAACGATTGGAAGAGCTTCCAGCCCGAGTTCTACCAGCTCGGCTTTGGCTGCCCGAAGCTGAGTAATTCCGCCGTCGACCATGACCAGTCCGGGCAACGGCTTTTTCTCGCGCAAGAGCCGGGCATACCGACGATGGACCACTTCCGCCATCGAGCGGGGATCGTCGGCTCCTTCGACGGTCTTGATGCGGAAGCGACGGTAGCGGTTCGGATACGGCACGCCATCAACCGCGCAAACCATGCTGGCCACCGAGCTGGTGCCGGATATATTTGATATGTCGAAGCATTCGATCACGCGCGGCTCCTTCGGAAGCTTCAGCTGCTGCTGCAGCTCCTTCAATCCTTGCCGCGCTTCATTTTGTTTCATTTTTGGTGATTTTTGCACCTTGGCTTTTTCTTTTACCGCCTGATGCAGGTGCAACAGGATGTCACGCATGGCCGCGGCCTCCTCGAATCGTTGCTCGCTGGCCAATCGCTCCATCTCACTGCGCAGGTTCTTTAGCATTTCCATCCGCTCGCCCCGCAGGAATGCACAGGCCTCCTCCACACGCTCGCGGTATTCTTTCTGCGACACCTTGCCCATGCACGGTGCGGAGCAGTTCGCGATGATGTCGTTGCTGCAATGCTTGTACGTGTCGGCATCCGGCACCCGCGGTCGACAACGCCGAAGCCCGAAGTGACGCTCCACAAACTCGACCGCCACTTTCGCCGCCATGCCGGAGGTGTAGGGACCAAAGTATACCGCGCCGTCATTTTTTTTGATGCGGCATTTACCGATGGTGGGAAAAGGATGCTGCACATCGACGCGGATCATCACAAAGCGCTTATCGTCCTTCCAAAGCGTGTTGTAATGCGGCCGGTATTCCTTAATCAGCTTCCCTTCGGTCAGAATGGCTTCCGCATCCGATTTCAGCACGACATAATCAAAATCAGCAATCGAATTGATCAGGCTGCGAATCTTGGGCTGTGCTGATCGACGGGTGTGCGGCCTGAAATAGCTCTGCACCCGCTTCCTCAACGATGTTGCTTTGCCGACATAGATGATCTTGCCTTCACGATCACGCATCAGATAGCAGCCGGGCTGATCGGGCAGAAGCTTGAGTTTTTTCCGGATGGATTTTGATACTTCCATTTTTCTAATTTAACCACGGCGGTGCGGATCGTTCCACTGAATTAAGGCTTGTGACAATTTAGACAAAATATAAACATGCTTTCAGGAATCCGGATATGGATATTGTGATCAAAATTTTGAATGAGATATGGCTGGTGACCGTCCAGATGTCACCATATCTCCTGTTTGGCTTCCTGATGGCCGGCATTCTCTCGGTATTGATCTCCAAAGACCATGTTCGTCGGCATCTCGGTGGAAGAGGCTGGCTGGGCTCATTCAAGGCGGCGCTTGTCGGAGTTCCGATGCCCATCTGCTCCTGCGGAGTGATCCCGCTGGCAGCATCGCTGCGCAAGCACGGTGCAAGCCGGGGTGCGACGGCCTCCTTTCTCGCCTCCACCCCCCAAACCGGCGTGGATAGCCTGATGATCACCTATGCCCTGCTTGGCTGGGTATTTGCGGTTTTTCGCGCCGTGGTCGCCTTTATTTCGGGCATTATATGCGGAGCGGCTGTAACCGCTTTTTCACCAAAGGAAGAAGCAAACAGCGTGAATTGCGAGGATGAATGCTGTCAGCCCAGCGAGCAGCACGTCATTCAGCGCATGCTGCAATATGGTTTCATCACGCTGCCCCGCGATATTGCCCGACCCCTGATTGCGGGTATTTTTATTTCCGGCATCATCAGCGGTCTGATTCCGGATAATTTTTTTACGGATTATCTGGGCGACTCCCCGTGGGCGATGTTTTTTATGCTGGTGATCGGCATCCCTATCTATGTCTGCTCTTCGGCATCGGTTCCTATTGCACTGGCCTTCATCAAGGCCGGCATTTCACCGGGAGCGGCACTGGTCTTTCTGATAACGGGTCCGGCGACCAATGCCGCAACGTTAACTACGCTTTGGCAGATTATCGGAAAAAAACAATTGGTCGTGTTTTTGGTGACACTCTCGTTGTGCGCGCTTGCCGCCGGCTGGCTGATGAACCTCTGTTCCCCGACGCTGGGCGTGTACGATCAAATCTGTCATGATGTTAAACATGTTGGAGTATGGGAGCTGATCTGCGCCTTCGTTTTGATCGCAACTCTTCTTAAAGGTGCTATACCCTTTCGAAAATAAGCGCCTTCTGCAGTTTATTTTGGTAAATGCGCGATCTGACTCCTTTCTATGATAGCTAACTTTTTTACTTCGTTTTCTCACCCGCCACACCTATATTCAATGTGACATTGATTAGTTAAGAACTTTTTTTATGAATAATAACATTAAAGACAAGAAGTCGATCATGGTTATCGATGATCATCCGATCATCCATGATGGGCTCAAAACCCTGTTGGCCAGTGAACCCGATATTGAAATCACCATTTCGGCAATGTCATCGCATGAGGCCCATGAAAAAATTGCGCACCAACAACCGGACATTGTAATTGCCGACTTATCGCTTGGCGACTCGGACGGCACACACATGATCCAAAACCTGATTTCAACGTATCCGGCGCTCAAAATTCTGGTGTATACCATGTCGGAGGAAAAGCTGTATGCCGAAAGAACTGCCATGGCAGGTGCAAGCGGTTATGTGATGAAGACCAGGCCGCCCACCGAGCTGCGCAAGGCGATTCGAACCGTCCTGCGCGGAGAGCTCTTTTTTTCATCCGATTTACAGAGGAAGGTGAGGCAGGCGAATATCGGTTTAAGCGAAAAACCAACGTCAATTATTGATTTGCTCTCCAATCGTGAAATGGATGTGTTCAACCTGCTGGGACAAGGCATGGATGCGTCAGCCATTGCATCCAAGCTCAACATCAGCCGAAATACGGTTGATACGCATCGTATCAATATCAAGAACAAGCTGAGCCTTCCCAGCGGAAAGGCTCTCGAGCGGCTGGCCTACGAAGTCATTGTTCTTGGGAAGATCGAAGAATAGAAAAGACAGGCAGGGCGGTAAGCCGGATTCTGTTCTCCTTGCGGAGTCAGTCATTTATCTAGTGCGATCAACCCGAAACTCAAACGAAGCGGACCGCTTCTCATTTCCTATTTGATCTTGCTCCGGACGGGGTTTGCCCTGCCCCCTCGGTTGCCCTCGGGGCGGTGGGCTCTTACCCCACCGTTTCACCCTTACCCCGACGAATCGGGGCGGTATAATTTCTGTGGCACTTTCCATCCCCTGCGATATTGCACAGAGGTTCCCGCGTTAACCACGGGACGTCCTGCCCTGCGGAGTCCGGACTTTCCTCCCTCTACCGAAATAGAGAGCGACCGATACACCCTGCCTGCTATAAAAGTGTGAAGTTTAACGTTTTAGATTGCAAGTCAGTCCTGAATGGTACGCGACCCGCAACACCTGAAACCGGGCTGTTCTATGGCGCCGGGTTGTACACGATGCGGCCGCAAAAGTTGCATCCGACAATCTTGGTCGGGTTGCGGGCATCGTTGGTGACCTGCGGCGGAAGCTTCATATGGCATCCGCCACAATGACCGCCCGGTTCCACCAGAACGACAGCAAAATCGCGTTTGTTGTTCAAAATCCGGGTATATTTTTGCAGCAGCGCCTTGTCGCAATTTTCGGCCGCACGGGCACGATCGGCCTTCATCTTCTCGGCCTGTTCCTGCAGTTCGGCCACGCGAGCATCCAGTTCGCCCAACTCATCGGCAATGCCCTCTCTTTCAACAGCCAGCTTCTGCTCGCACTCAGCTACGATGGCTTTGCCCTGCTCAAGGTTTTCCATGAGCTGGATTTCCTTTTCTTCCAGCTCTTTGATTTCCTCTTCAACAACTCCGATTTCCTTTACGAAGGCACGGTATTGGTCGTTGGTTTTGGCCTCCATCTGCTGCTGCTTATACTTGGTGACCTTTTCGTTGAGGGATTCCACCTCAAGCTCCTGCTCCTTGAGCGTGGCTTCGGTGTGTTTTCTGCTATCGAGCGCAATTTCGAGTTTTTGCTTGGATCCGCTGAGCTGCGCCTCAATGTCGCTTTTCCGCTGCGGGATATCGTGCAGCTCCCGCAATATCTTAATTAGTCTTCGATCCTTCTTCTGTAACGCGTAAATCGATTCCAACGGGTGCGACACAGGCAACCTCCTTCAGCTTCTAAAAAACAAGCTTCGTAACCTACTGCTTCGGCGAGAACAAGTCAAAGCGATCAATCGACTTATTTGCTGCCCGGATGAACCAGCTCCAAACCCTGTTTACAGAGCGGGCAATCAGCCGGATCGTAGGTTACCGGTTCGATGTCGAGAAGACTCACCAAAGGCGCCTCAAACCCGGCTTTGCCGCCACTGCGATTGACCAGAATGCCAATGGCCGCCACTTCGCCCCCGTTCTCCTTTACGATATCGATGGTTTCCTGAACGCGCCCGCCACGGGTCACCACATCTTCCGCCAGGACAAACCGCTCGCCGGGCTTGATTTTAAAACGACGAAGCTTTAACGCGTTGTCTTCCTTTTCGACAAAAATGAAGCGTACGCCCAGCGCACGTGCCACATCGTGTCCGATCGTAATGCCGCCCATGGCCGGAGCGATTACCGTATCGACTTCCAGATCCCCAAGCTCGGCCTTCATTTTTTCCACCAGCGCTTCACAAAGCCGGCCGGCGATGCGGGGATACTGCAGCACCAGTGCACACTGGAAAAACTGGTTACTGTGCAACCCGGACCGCAGCTCAAAATGCCCGCTCAACAGCGCGCTGGTTTCCTCAAATACTTTCAATACTTCTTCCTGATTCATCGACTCTCCTTCGTCAAAATACCTCGTTCGCATAAAATCCCCGACAGCTTTTCACAAAGCGGCCGACCCCGTCCATTGGAAACTGCCGCAACCCGCCTGCATGCATGAAAAAGAGAGTAACCCGAATGGGTCACTCTCCTGGGCTATCGCTATGATTTACAGGACGCTACTTGACCAGTTTGAGGGCGGAAACCTGTCCCTGGCGGGCATAATCAGCCGCTTCGGCAAGGATCCGTGCGGCTTCCTGCGGGGCATGGAAGCCCATGGAGTTTTCCGCCGCAATGTAGTCCAGCCGCCACTGCGCCATGCGCTGGAACTCGAGTGCTTCATTCAGTTGTTCCGGTGTGGCACCCGCCTCTTTGGCTGCCACGACTGCATCCATCAGATCATTCAAGGCCTCGCCGCCGCGGAGCAGCAGTTTATAGTTTGTGTCCTGAATATTTTCGACGCGGGCGAGGATTTCCTTTTCATCATCATGATGGCAGGTCTGGCAAGCCCGGTTGACGTTCAGCAACGGGCTGCGTACCCAGTGGTCGGAAACCTTGGAGGCGCCGTCACGCATATACGGCATATGGCAGTCCGAACAGGAGACCCCGTTGCGGGCATGAGTGCCCTGGCTCCACAGCTCGAATTCCGGATGCTGTGCCTTCAGGATCGGGGCACCGGTCTCCTTGTGCTTGTAATCGTAGAAGCGTTCGCCGCTGGTCAGCATGGTTTCGTTCCATTCCTGTTCCAGATTCTCCATCTTCAGGCCGTTGCTCCACGGGAACGTGAGCGGGAAATCCTTGGAACAATAATATTCCACATGACACTGCGCACACACCAGCGAGCGCATCTCATTGCGAGTGGCATCCACGTTCGGATCATAGGGTTCGGCATGCGAACCCTGTCGCCAGACATCAATGGAGGGCAGCGCGGGAACCGGAGCATCGGACGCCGCCAGACGCTGCAGGCCAACGATCAGACCCGGACGCGTTACCCGGATCTGCATGGATTCCGGGTCGTGGCAGTCGACGCAGGAAACGGGGTGCGCATGCCCCATGTCGTGCACCATCTTGTTCAGCTCTTTATAGGGCATCGAATGCGTCTTGTTCATCCCGGCGATCGCATCGCCATCGCCAAGCGCGCGGTACACCGGCATGATGGAAGCATGGCAGTGCATGCAGGAACCCCACTGGGAAACGTTATGGCGTTTGGTATCCTCCTGGTCGCTGAGCATGAAGGCATGCCCACGACGGTCGCGATAGTCGATCGAGAAGGCATAGCCTTTAAACATGCGTTTGAGCCAATGATACTCCGGGCGCTCGATCTTCTGTTCGGGAAGGGCTTCATTTCCGCCATGTCCGCCATACTTGGTTTTGGTGGGCAGCGCCGTACGCTTGTAGGAATCATACTGCTTGGGCCAGTTCTTGCCCCACTCCGCAGGATCGGTTGTATCTTCCGTCACCTCGACCACGCGGACGTAACGGTGTTTGGCCTCGGCCTTGCGCTCGGCAATATTTGCAAGCAATGCCGCCACGCCGACGGCTGCGACAGCAACGATAATGATCAGTATAATATAAGGCCCTGCGGCTCCCTGTTTCTGCTTGAATTTATTCATAGTCTTCCCTTTCCCTTTTCTCTCCTCGATCCGCCCCGCCTATACTCGTCGGCAAAGCACCATGGCCGACCGAAGCATGACAATGAACGCAGCTGACCGCGTCTGGATCACTGGCATCCCGCTTAAACATTTCGTGCACCATATCGCTATGACATTCCACGCAGTTGCGCTGAAGAATTTTATGGTTCTTGCCCTTGATCATGATGGGTTCATGAAAGTTCTGCAGCGTGAAACCCTTGGAATGGTGGTAACCGTTTTCGGCCTTGGCGATATATTTGGCAATGAAGGTATGCGGCAGGTGGCAATCGACGCATCCGGCTACTCCGTGATGACTGGACTTCTGCCAAGAGTCGTACTGGGG
>JABDQT010000106.1 GCA_013042165.1 Kiritimatiellales bacterium
GTGTACGCTATAGCTTCTAAGCGATAGCTAATCGTGCCTGAGGGGCAGCCTTACGCCGACCGGATAGCCGGAAAGTATACGAGCAAGCGCCTGCTTGAGCATCGGCACACCGCCCGCGCTGAAAGGAGCACTGTAGGTCCGAATCTCCTGCTGAAGTATGGCGGCTTCCTCCACCTTGGCGGACACCACCAGCAGATCCATCGCCGCATAGATCTCCGGCCGCACATTGGCGGTTGCAGACACAAAGCCGGCCGCGCCCTGCTGGATCGGCCCATAGATATTTGTGCTGCTTCCGACAAAATAATGCGGTGTATGCTCGATCAGCTCGAGATGCTGCGCTGAATCCTTCATGCCATAATGCGGCACCGCCTTGAGAATCGCCGGCGTAATCGGGTTCCCGGAATGCTTCGGAAAATTATAAAGGATGAACGGCACCTCGGCTTCGGCTTCCAGGAGACAGAAATAGTCGATGATTCCGGCCTCGGATAATCCCGCCGGGTAGATCGGAGGCAAGGCCGCCACGGCATCCGCACCCAGCTCATTCGCCCATCGGACTTCGATCCGGTTTTGCGCCAGGCCGACACCGCCGACGTGTTGGATGATCTGTCCGGTAAAATGACGGCGGGCGATTTCCAAAAGCGTTTTCCGCTCCTCGGGCAGCAGGGAATAAAACTCCGCCGTCGTTCCGTTCACCATGATCCTTTGAACACCATGCTGCACGAGAAACTCCAGATGCCGAACGAATGCACGCCGGTCGATTGCACCGGAATCATCGAACGGCGTAAGCACGGGAACGATCAGCCCTTTTAGTTCCATATCCTTTCTGTTCATCTTCCGGAATGTAGACGGTATTGCTCTCGTCCGGAATCTAAAACTCCACTTCCATCCGGATTGAACTTCCATTATGCTGTCAGCGAATTAGGAGGTTGCATATGCGAGGTCACATCATTGTTGAAGACCGGTTTCTTCATCAGGGAACCGAGCACCACCTGTTTGTCAGCCACATTGAGGGCGCCGAGCATGAGTATCGATTCGAGGTCCGGAGATTGGTGCCGGGCGCCGAAAAGCCCGAAACCGTGTTTGAAAAAACAGAGGATCTTGCGCAACAGCTTGCCCAATGCCCCAACACCACGATTGATCAGCTTATTACGGCGGAAATAAACGCCATCAAGAATGCCGTCAACGCCGAAGAGGATATTCACGCCCACGATCCATGAAGACGAGGGCGGGGGTTTACCGAATCAGTGAAGACTGATTACGGAAGGACGGTGTCCCCCATCAGATATTTGTCCACTTCACGTGCTGCGCCGCGTCCTTCGTTGATGGCCCAGACGACCAGCGACTGGCCGCGACGGTTGTCACCGGCAGCAAATACGCCGGCCACGTTCGTGGTGTAGATTTCGTGCTCCGCCTTGAAGTTGGTACGGGCATCGCGCTCAAGGCCGAACTGCTCGCCCAGAATATCTTCCGGACCGAGGAATCCCATGGCCAGCAAAACCAGATCCACCTCGACCCGCTGTTCGGTTCCGGGAACCGCTTTTGGCACCATACCGCCCGTTTCATTCCTGACCCACTCGACCTCGACGGTGTGCATGGCCACGACGTTGCCATCGGCATCGCCCTCGAACTTCTGGGTCATCACCGAAAAATTACGGGGATCCTTGCCCTGCAGCTTGATCGCCTCCTGCTGGCCATAGTCGGTTTTCAAGTTGGCCGGCCACTGCGGCCACGGATTTGAAACGCGATTGCGGTCGGCTTCCGGCTTCGGCAGAATTTCAAGCTGGGTGACTTTCTCGCAACCATGGCGAAGCGCGGTTCCGACGCAGTCGGTACCGGTGTCACCGCCGCCGATCACTACCACCTTCTTGCCCTTGGCGTTGATAAAGCTGCCGTCTTCCAGGTTGCTGTCGAGCAGGCTCTTGGTATTGGCATGGAGGTATTCCATCGCAAAATGAATGCCCTTCAGACCACGGCCCTCAACAAAAAGGTCGCGCGGCTTGGTGGCACCGTTCGCCAGCACCACCGCATCAAACCCGGCTTTCAGCTCATCGGCCTTGATGTCCTTGCCCACCTCGGTGTTGGTTTTATAGATCACGCCTTCGGCCTCGATGATGTCGATCCGGCGCTGCATCACGCCTTTATCCAGCTTCATGTTTGGAATGCCATACATCATCAGTCCGCCGATGCGATCGGCGCGTTCGAACAATGTTACCGTATGCCCTGCCCGGTTGAGCTGCTGCGCACAGGCCAGGCCGGCGGGACCGGAGCCGACTACAGCAACCTTCTTGTCGGTGCGAACCTCAGGCGGTTCCGGAACCACCCATCCGTTTTCGAAACCCTTGTCGATGATGGTGCGTTCGTTGTCATGAATAGTGACGGCCGGTTCGTTGATGCTGAGTACGCAACCCGCCTCGCAGGGAGCCGGGCAGACACGACCGGTGACTTCCGGAAAGTTGTTGGTGTGGTGCAGGCGATCGAGCGCCTCGCGCCAGCGATTGCGGTAGATCAGGTCGTTCCACTCGGGGATGAGATTGTTGATCGGGCAGCCGCTGGCACCGCCTTCCATCATTTCACCGCGATGGCAGAAAGGCACGCCGCAGTCCATGCAGCGCGCGCCCTGCTCCTGGCAGGTCTGCTCATCACGCAGCACATAAACTTCCTCCCAATCCTTGACGCGCTCCTCTTCGGGGCGCATCGGGTTGGTCGTGCGTACAAACTCCAAGAATCCAGTCAGTTTTCCCATGGTAAAATCTCCCTGCGACTAAGGCTTAAAGGCCCAGATCGGCGATATGCATGTCAAACGCCGCGTCGATAATCTCTTCCTCGGTTTCATATTCTTCGGTCAGGCGCGCCCGTTCGATGAAGTCGAGCATGCGCTTGTAATCCGACGGAATCACCTTCACAAATTTATTCAGCGTACCATTCCAGTCGGCCAGCATCTCGGCCGCAACGGTTGATCCGGTCTTCAGCTGATGCGTTTCGATCATTTTCTTCAGGTTGGCGATGTCGGCATTGGCATGGACCTTCTCGAGCTCGATCATTTCCATGTTGCACTTATCGGCGAAGTTGCCGTCGGCATCATAGACATAGGCGATGCCGCCGGACATGCCTGCGCCGAAGTTCCGGCCGGTCTTGCCGAGAACAACAGTCTTGCCGCCGGTCATGTATTCGCAACCGTGGTCGCCGATTCCTTCGATTACCACTTCCGCACCGGAGTTGCGCACGCAGAAGCGCTCGCCGGCCACGCCGCGGATATAGGCCTTGCCGCCGGTTGCGCCGTAGAAACAGACGTTACCGACCACAATGTTGTCCTCCGCCACAAACGTCGCGTTCTTATCGGGATACACGGTCAGATGGCCTCCTGAAAGGCCTTTTCCGACATAGTCGTTGGCATCGCCTTCGAGCTCCAGTTCGATGCCCTTGCACATGAAGGCCCCCATGGACTGACCGATGGAGCCCTTCAGTTTGAAGTGCACGGTGCCGTCCGGAAGACCCTTGTCCTTGTAGATCTTGGTCAGTTCATGCGAAAGCACGGTACCGACCGCGCGGTCGGTATTAACCACATCA
This sequence comes from Kiritimatiellales bacterium, assembly GCA_013042165.1. GTDB lineage: Bacteria > Verrucomicrobiota > Kiritimatiellia > Kiritimatiellales > Pontiellaceae > Pontiella. The sequence goes on from JABDQT010000106.1 coordinate 3,568, forward strand.
AAGGAGGCCTTGACCTTTTCAGCATTTTCCAGCGCCGGCTTGGCTGCATCGATCAGCTTCCAGTCCAGAATCGCTTCCAGCATATGGTTCTGATCCTTGCTGTGGAAGGTGCCTTCCTCTTCACCGATGGTTTCACGATGGAGGATCGGGGCAAGGTCGAGGTTCTTGTATTTCCAATGGTCGATATCATCGCGGAATTTAAGGCACTGCGACTGCCCGACCATTTCATCGATGGTTCTGAAGCCGAGCTCGGCCATGATTTCGCGCAGGCCATCGACGAGAAACTCAAAAAAGTTTACCACGTGGTCCGGATTGCCATCAAACTTTTCGCGCAGCTCACCGCGCTGGGTTGCGATACCCACGGGGCAGGTGTTGGAGTGGCACTTGCGCATCATGATGCAACCCTGCACCACCAGCGCAGCCGTGGCCACACCCCACTCTTCCGCACCGAGCAGCGTTGCCACGGCAAGGTCGCGTGAAGTTTTCATCTGCCCGTCGGTCTGAACCACAATACGGTTGCGCAGACGGTTACGTACCAGCGTCTGGTGCGTTTCGGAAAGCCCGAGCTCCCACGGCAGGCCGGCATGCTTGATCGAACTGAGCGGCGATGCACCTGTTCCTCCGTCATATCCGGCGATGAGTACCGCGTCCGCTTTCGCCTTGCAGACACCGGCAGCAACCGTGCCGACGCCAGCCTCGGAAACCAGCTTGACGTTGATGCGTGCATCGCGGTTGCTGTTTTTCAGGTCGTAGATCAACTGCGCCAGGTCTTCGATCGAATAGATATCATGGTGCGGCGGCGGGGAAATCAGACCCACGCCCGGTGTTGAGTTGCGGGTGCGCCCGATCCAGCCATTCACTTTATGGCCCGGAAGGTGGCCGCCTTCGCCCGGCTTGGCGCCCTGCGCCATTTTGATCTGCAGTTCGCTGGCTTTGCTGAGATAGTAGCTGTTAACCCCGAACCGACCGGATGCCACCTGTTTCGTGGCGGAGCACATGTCATCGCCGTTCGGCAGCTTTTCATAGCGGATCGGGTCTTCGCCGCCTTCACCGGAGTTGGAGCGTGAACCGATACGGTTCATAGCGATGGCCAACGTCGTGTGCGCTTCCCACGAGATCGAACCGAACGACATCGCGCCGGTGGCAAAACGTTTCAGAATGTTGGCGGCCGGCTCCACGTCTTCGAGCGGAATCGACGGTCGATCGGAATTAAATTTCATCAGGCCGCGCAATGTAAAGGCCGCCTTGTTCTGCTCGTCAACCGTTTTGCAATATTCCTTGTACTTCGCGTAGTCATTGTCGCGGGTGCATTCCTGCAGCAGGCGGATGGTCATTGGATTAAACAGGTGGCGTTCACCATTGGCGCGCCAGCTATATTCTCCGCCCGGATCGAGCACCTTTTGCGCACCGCCGCGGATCGGGAATCCCTTGCGGTGTTTGAGCAGGGTTTCCTTGGCGATATCGTCCAGGCTGAGCCCCTCGATACGGCTGACGGTTCCGGTGAAGTATTTGTTCACCACCTTTGAGTTGATCCCGATAATCTCGAAAATCTGCGCACCCTGATAGGACGCCAGCGTGGAGATGCCCATCTTGGAAAAGATTTTCAACAGGCCGCCGTTGACCGCTTTGATGTAGTTCTGAATGGCCTTCTCCGAACTCAATCCGTTCAGCAGGTCGTCCTGTTCCATCTGGCGAATCGTATCCAGCGCGTTGTACGGATTCACCGCCGAGGCGCCGAAACCGAGGATGGTGGCAAAGTGGTGGACCTCGCGCACATCACCGACTTCCATGACGATATCGGCCTTGCCGCGCTTGCCGGCGCGGATGAGATAGTGGTGCACTGCGGCGGCGGCCAGCAGGGACGGGATCGGCGCGTGATCGGAGTTGGTGTGGAAGTCCGACAGGATAATGATCGAGTGCCCCTCGTCGATGGCATCCTCCGCATAACGGCACACGCGGTCGAGGGTTCTTTCCAGCACGCCGGGCTCGCCCGTGGCGGGGAAAACAATTTCGAGGCGCTTGGCCTGGAAGTGGTTGTGATCCAGGAAGAGCAATCGGGACAGATCTTCGTTGGTCAGCACCGGCTGGTCTATTGCAATACGCCGGCAGTGCTCCGGCGACTCGGTCAGGATATTCTTGAAACCGCCGACGTATGTGCGCAGGTCCATCACGATGCGCTCGCGGATGGGGTCGATCGGCGGATTCGTGACCTGCGCGAAGAGCTGCTTGAAATAGTGCGACAGCTGGGCCGGGCGATCCGAAAGCACGGCCAGCGGATTATCCGCACCCATTGAGCCGAGCGGCTCCTTACCGCCGGTGGCCATGGGCTTCAGGATTTCGGTGATATCCTCATAGGAGAAGCCGAAGGTCTGCTGCCGTCTGAAGAGGGTCTTTTCGCTGGGCTTTTTCAACTCATAGTCGTCGGCCGGCGGCAGATCCTTGAGATGGATCATGCTCTTATCCAGCCATTCCTGATAGGGCTGGCGTGCGCAGAGATCGGCCTTCAGCTCTTCGTCGGAAATGATACGGCCCTGATCGAGATCGGCCACGAACATTTTTCCAGGCTGCAGGCGGCCGCGGATTTTCACCTTGGAGTGATCGACGTTGATCACACCGGTTTCGGATGCCATGATCAACGTGTCGTCGTCGGTTACGCAGTAGCGCGAAGGACGCAGCCCGTTGCGGTCGAGGGTGGCCCCCACGAGTACGCCATCCGTAAAGCAGACCGATGCGGGGCCGTCCCACGGTTCCATCATGGCGGAGTAGAATTCATAGAACGCGCGCTTGGCCGGATCCATATCGGGATCGTTCTGCCAGGCTTCGGGAATCAGCATCATGAGCACATGCGGCAGCGAGCGTCCGCTGAGCACCAGCATTTCAATCGCCATATCGAGGTTGGCGGAGTCCGATGCGGCGAGTTCGCAGATCGGGAAGATCATTTCCAGTTCTTCGCGCGTGAACGCGGTGCATTGGAGCAGGACCTCACGGGCGCGCATCCAGTTGATATTACCCTTATTGGTGTTGATTTCACCGTTGTGGGCAATGTAGCGGAACGGCTGCGCGAGCTTCCATGAAGGGAAGGTGTTAGTGGAAAAACGGGAGTGCACCAGCGCAATGGCACTGACGGCCGACTCGTTCTGCAGATCCAGGAAATAGCGAGGCACCTGCTCGGTGATGAGCTGACCCTTGTAGTTGATGGTCTTGTAGGAGCAGGAAATAATGTTCAGTCCGTCGGGGCCGATACCCGATACGGTCTCGTTGGCGACACGCTCGGTATACTTGCGGAAAACAAAGAGTTTACGGTCAAACTCCTCCACTGACATGCCTGACGGTTTCCCGATAAAGATTTGCTGAATGCTCGGCTCGGTCTCAGCGGAGTCGCGGCCGAGATCGGAGCTGTCGACCGGCACTATGCGGTAGCCCAGCAAGGGCAGCTTGAACTTGGTCAGGTTGCGTTCGATGATGTCTTTGCATTCCGCCTGTTTGGTTTCATCGCGCGGGAAAAAGGTCATGCCGACGCCATATTCACCGAACTGCGGCAACTTGATGCCCGCTTTCGGGCATTCTTCCAGGAATAATTCATGGGGAATCTGGAACAAGATACCGGCGCCGTCGCCGGATTTGATGTCGAAACCGGTTCCACCGCGGTGCTCCATGCACGCGAGCATGCCGAGGGCATCCGTTATAACGGAGTGCTTTTTACGCCCCTTGAGGTTCGCAACAAATCCAATCCCGCAGCTGCTATGCTCGAAATCTTCGCGATAAAGCCCCTCGCCTTCCGGATGCCCGAAGGAATTAAGCTCTTTTTCTTTATTTAAATTTGCAGTCTTGCTCATTGTTCAACCTCTGGATTCGCTCAGATAAAATAGCGGAGTAATTTGGGCATTGGCCTGCTTCAAGTCAATCCCTTTGCGGCTCTAAATAAGGGCTATATAGCGATTTTTCGACAATTCATCGCTGTTCCGGTTCTTAGACGCACTGATCGTACGAACGTTGTAAATCCGCTCAGAATTTCCAGCCTTTGGCGGCGAACACATCGTCGAACAGGCGGGGTGCGATCGGGCGGCCATTACGGGTGAGGACTCCCGTAACCTGCGCCTCCAGAACTCCTTTGCCGTCGGATTTTCGAGTAATGGCCTGATCAAAAACAAAACGCACGCGCCCCTCTTTGTGCATGCCCAGCTTGACGACAAAAACGTCGCGTGGCTTGAGCGAGAGTTTGTAGTCCAATTCTATGCGGGTGACCACGGCATCGATGCCCTCCGCGCAGAGCTCGGAAAAGTCCAGTCCGATTTCGTGCAGGAATTCATGGCGGCAGTGCTCCAGATAGTTCTGATAGACGGAGTTGTTGACGATGCCCTGCAGGTCGCACTCATAGTCGCGCACCATCATTTCCATCTCAAAAACATACTCCATCAGGAGTCTCCCTTCATTTTTCGGCTCTGGCTTAACGTGGAGCGATAGAACCGGCTGAGCTTGCGGTCCTGGTCTCGCTTCTCGATTGCCGACTGTTCGTGAAAGGCTGCCTCCTTCATCAAACGGACATAATTTGCATAACGCTTCTCCGAAAGTTCGCCCCGCTCAACGGCATCGGTCACCGCGCATCCTTTTGTATCTACATGCGAGCAATCGTTGAATTTGCATTGCGCGGCAAACGCGAGAATATCATCGAATGTTTCCTCAATGCCTTCGTTAACATCCATGTTGCCCAGCTCGCGCATGCCGGGTGTGTCGACCACATGTGCGCCGTTATCCAACGTGATCAGCTCGCGCCAGGTGGTGGAGTGCAGGCCTTTGCCATCGGATTCGCGCACGGGCAGGGTAAAAAGGTAATCCTCTTCGCCCAGCAGCTTATTGAGCAGGGTGGTCTTCCCCACCCCTGAAATGCCGATCACACAATAGGTCTGCCCGGTTTCGAACAGCGCCGCGACCTGCTCCAACCCTCCGTCATCCACATTGCTGAAGGCGTGTACACTGACTCCGGGCAGGCGCTCTTCGACCTCGGCCACCTTTTCTGCAAGCTGTTCAGCGGTCAACAGGTCGGATTTGCTCAACAGCACAACCGGCACAATCCCGCTTTCATTAACCATGACGAGATAGCGCTCCAGCCGCTGCAGATTATAGCCGGGGCCAAGGGACTGCATGATAAAAGCCGTATCGATATTGGCGGCGATAAGCTGATAACGTGTGGTCCGGCCGGCGGATTTTCGCTTTAATTCCGACTTTCGTTTGAGTACCCGCCGGATGGAGCCGAAGTCCTCGTCGTTGAAGTCTTTCACCAGCACCCAGTCGCCAACGGTCGGATAATCAAGCTTTGATTTGGCACGATGGCGCATGCGCCCTGTCATTTTGGCCGAGTGGACTTCGTTCCCATCGGAGACTTCGCACTCGCCTTTGTGGATGGCCGTAACACGTGCAACGGTTAAACCGGCCTCCGTCTCCGGATCGATCTGATCAGCAAACCACGCATTAAATCCAAACTCCTCGAGTGTCATTCCGCCCTGCCGTCTCCTTTGGGTTGAAAAAGTGTTACCACGGAATGCCCCTGCTGAAAACAGCGAATGCCGAAATGGTTGATGAAAAAAAAGCTCCCATATGACCGGGAGCACCTCTGTACCGGGGAGTCCATCCCCGTTCTCACTTTGATCGCTAGCACGCAATCAGGTGGGGAGCAATATCTACGACTACATCATCGCCATAATAGGCCTTGGCTTTCTGATTGAGCAACGTGAGTACTTCATCAACCGTGGTGCCTTCAAACGACCCGACACCAGGCAGGTTGCCAACAAAGCGTTTTTCGGCATTCTTCCGGATGTACCCCTCGGAAAGCTGCATGCCACCGAGCGGACGAACGATGACTTCTTCTTCTATGCCATCCATGTGCATCATGACCCTCCTTACAGAGGTTTGTATAGGGCACAATTACGGATAACGCAATGTATTTTATCGCTCAATAGCAACATATTTATGGGCCGCCCAAAAACCGCGTTTTTAAAGGGGAAAATGCAGCAAAAAAGGGCGTTGAATCCTAGTAATCCCACCAGAGGTTGAGCGTATAAGACTTGGCGGTTTTTGGTTTGCCGGTCTCGTCCCTGTAGGTATGGGAGTGTCTGGGCATCGGCCAGCGATAGCCCACAAAATATTGTCCGATCGTCGCGCCATCGGTGACGCAACCGAGGAGATAGAATATCTCCCCGTCATCCGCTTTCATGAGGAAGGCATCCTGCCCGATCTCGAGAATATTCCCCTGGAAAATTTCGCGCGCCGGCACCTGCTTCTTGCGCACATTAAGTGCCCCGATTGCACCCGCCCATGCGCTTTCAACGGGTTGGTTTTCTTCCAGTGCCGACTCGAATTTGTATTGCAGGTAGCGCAATGCATGCGGATCAACGACCGTCGAACGGCCCTCGCATTCCTCGCACTGCGCGTTCTTGCCGGCGGCGCAATCGGCGCAGGGAATGGTGAAGTCGGTCAACTTGATTTTTCTTGCCAGTTTGGGTGCCGTCGTCTTCAGATGCTCGAAGTGGCCGGATGCCTTTTCGCGTTCACCCTTGATGAGATTCTGGATGATGGCATTGATCTCGTCTTTGGGCTCTCCAAGAATGGGGATCCCGAAGAAGTCATTGGCTACCGCAACCGTCGCCACTGCAAAAACAACCACCCACAAAAGCCTGCGCATATCATTACGTCCGTAGCTAAAAGGATTCTATTACAAGGCTGTCCAACTCTCCAATAGCTGCAGCATCGGGGCCCGGATCCGCCGTCTGCAGGAGCGGCACATTGAAGTTTTCAGCCGATGTCGGCCCCATGCCGATAAGCGACGTCCTGTAACCCTCTTTCTTTATTTCAAAAACCCGTTCCTCTTTGACGACTGCCGTGTACGGGGTCAATCCGAGTTTTTCAATTCCGCCAAGACGGTACACTTCCGCCCCTGTGGGCTCGGTCACGATGGTCTTGTATGGAATCTTTTCAAGTTCCACGCTCATTCGGGAAGGCGATCCGGGTGCGAGGGCAACGGTGCGGTCATAGAAGCCGTCCTTCTTGACTTCACAAAGCGTATCACCTGTAACCTCAAGTGTAACAGGCACGTCACCAATTTTTTCTATCCCGCCAGCCCGATAGATCGAGGCCCCGGGCGGTCCGGTAAACGTGACCCGGGTCAGGGGCTCCAGCTCAATGTTGACGCGCATCGGTGCATTGCGGCTGACCAGATCATACCTGGACTTGAATCCGGCTAAACGATATTCAAGCGCGCTGCCTGTTTCGAGATATAGCCGAACGGGTGTAATACCGATCCGTTCGCCGGCGATCCGGTCGTAGATATGTACGGATCCCTGACTGGATGTAAACTGAATGTCCTTATAGGAAACCGACTTGTACCCCGCTGTGGACTTCAGCTTGACCATATATCGCATATTCGGATCCAGCTCGCGCTCGACGGTCTCATACCCCTCTTTCTTGATGACCACCGACTCCCCTCTTGACAAGGTTAAGCCGCAGGGCGTCGTGCCCAGTTTTTTCATGCTGTCCTTGCTGTAAACCGTGGCTCCGGGCGGTTGCGTTTCCACATGGGTGCGGCCGACCCACTGCAGATCGAAGTGCAGCTGTTTCGGGTCAAGCGCTGTAACTTCAATCGGCTGCTCCACATAGCCGAAACGCTTTAACGTTAGTGAACGGCGGCCGGAAACGATTGAAAAGCTGTACGGGGTCTGACCGACTTTGGTGTTGTTTTCATACACCTCCGCAGTAGGCGTAGAGGTCAGCACGAAGGATGAGCAACCGAACGACAGCAGAACAGTCAACAGAAGCGCGCTTTGCGCGAGCCTTTGCCATATTGGATTTTTCATTCAAACCTCCAGATTAAAAACCGCTTACCGGTTCGCCCCTTCAATGGCCAGACTATCGAAGCCGAGCCGGTCGAGAAACTCGCGGTAGAACCATTGGGGCGGATCGGGCTGCTCTTGTTCAAAATGCGCAATATAGGCCTGCCATGCCCTGGGA
>JABDQT010000113.1 GCA_013042165.1 Kiritimatiellales bacterium
GCGTCCTTGTTACAGCCGGTGCTCATCAGTATCGCTGCTAGCAGCGTAAGGTAGATATAACGCATGGATTCTCCTGTTTTCGGTGTTAATATAATGAAGTATAGACAGTGGCCGCCTCGAACCCCGAACTAAATTTTTCGCTTATTTCACCATCGGCCCTGCGAACCAGAAACAGTGCCTCGATATCGGCCCGGCGCTCCACCCAGCGCAACCCCTCGTCGACTCCCATCACAAACAGAGCTGTGGCGATTCCATCCGCATCCATACAGCGCGGCGCAACCACCGTTACGCTCGCGGTTTGGGAGCGCACGGCACGGCCGGTACGCGGATCGAGCAGATGTGAATAGATCCGGCCGTCTTCTTCGATATAGTTGCGGTAGTCACCGGATGTGGCAACAGCCCCATTAGTCAGGTTGAGCTTGCCTCGCAGGGTTTGATCCATCGGATTGGTAGTTGGCTGCTGAATGCCGATCTTCCATGGAACTCCGTCGGGATTAAGTCCCAGCACGGCAATTTCGCCACCAATTTCGACAAACCAATTTTCGAAACCGGAACCTTTGAGAATCGTCGCGATCGCATCCACCCCATACCCCTTGGCAATGGCACCCAGCGCGAGGGAAAGCTTCGGCTCTTTTTTTTGTATGCCGGCTCCATTAGCGATCGATAGTTTTGCCCAGCCAGTATGTTTACGGGCTTCGGCAATCTCTGCATCACCTGGAATCCTGCGTTCCTCGCCCTCGCTTCCGAACCCCCAAAGATTGAGCAGGGGCTGCAGGGTGGGATCAAAGGCGCCATCGGTCGACTGTGCCAACTCGAGCGCGCGCTTGACCACAAACGCGAATGCCTGCGAGCATGCAAACGGTTCGGTTGAAGCCGAATGGTTGAAACGCGAAATCTCGCTGTCGGGATCCCATGTGGACATCTGGCCGTTGATTTCCTCAAGCCGTTCCTTGATTTTTTCGTAGAGCTCCGCGAGTTCGGGTTTTTTCGCCTTTCCGGAAATCTTAATGCTGTATGACGTGCCCATTGTCTCGCCCCAGTGGGCAGGATGCACGATCACCTGCGAGCGCAGATAGCCACCGACCCCCAGAAACAGCACAAGGATGAGCGCCAAGACAGACGTGATGATCCGTTTGCGCGGCATCAGACCTTAGCCACAAGTTCAATTTCCACTAACGATCCTTTGGGCAGCGCAGCCACCTGGACGGTGGATCGGGCCGGGGCATTGTCCTCGCCGAAATATTCGGCATAGATGGTGTTCAATATCGGGAAATCCTTCATGTCGGCCAGGAATACGGTCGTTTTAATGGCGTTATCGAGCGAGGTACCTGCCGCTTCAACCACAGCCTTCAGGTTTTCCAGCACCTGAATTGTCTGTTCGCGGATGCCGCCCTCAACCAGTTCACCAGTCAAGGGGTCGATCGGAATCTGTCCGGAGGTAAAGAGCAGGTTACCCCTTTTTACAGCCTGATTATAGGGTCCGATCGGAGCCGGGGCACTGTCGGTGTTGATGATCTGTTTCATGACTCTTTCTCCAGTTGTCTCTCCAGTTCCGTGATAATATACAGGTCGGCCTTCGAATAAGGAAATGTCCGAAGCTTGGAAATATCCACCCACCGGTAATCCTGGCAGTGGATAGGGCGGGGGCGGCCCGAGCTGATTTTGGCAAAGTAGGTGTGCATATCCATGGTGAAATGGCTGTAGGCATGCTTGACGGTGATCAGAAACTCGCCCGTTCGAACGTTGACTCCCAGCTCCTCCCTGAGCTCGCGCACGATGCACTGCTGGATGGTTTCGCCCGCCTCCTGCTTGCCGCCGGGAAACTCCCACAATCCGCCGAGCATGTCCTCCGCTCGACGCTGTGCAATCAGCACTTCACCCTTGCGGTTGGTAACGACCGCCGCTCCAACGATAATATGCGGGATCTTTTTTCTGGGAGCCCTGACCGGATAATCCGTCGGACGTCCGGATTGAAATCCGAGACAGGTGCGGGAGAGGGGGCATTCGCTGCAGGCTGGATTTCGCGGCAGGCAAACCGTTGCGCCGAGCTCCATCATGGCTTCGTTGAAGTTGCCGGCATCCCCGGAAATCAATAACCGGTCGGCGAGCTTTTGGAGTTCTTTTTTTGCCTTGGTTGATTGCGTATCATTCGTGTAGGCAAACAGTCGAGTCAGCACCCGGATGACATTCCCATCGAGTACGGCAAGGTCGAGATTGAATGCCAGCGAGCCGATTGCGGCGGCTGTATAGCTGCCGACGCCCGGCAGTTTCATCATCGATTCCGCCGTTTTTGGAAAGCGGCCGCCATGCTGCTCCATAATAATCTGTGCGGCCTTGTGTAGATTGCGTGCGCGTGAGTAGTAGCCCAATCCTTCCCACATTTTCAGCACATCAGCCTGCGATGCCGTTGCCAATGATTTCAGGGAAGGAAACCGTTTCATGAAGCGGTGGAAGTAGGGGGTGGCCTGATCAACGCGGGTCTGCTGGAGCATGAGCTCGGAAATCCATACGCGATAGGGCGTGCGCTTGCTGCGCCAGGGCATGCTGCGCTTGTTTTCCGCAAACCAGGGAAGAAGCTTTGCTTTGATGGCTCGTTTTGCTTTGGGAATCATGCGTACGCTTTAAAGGGCATCAAGCCACTCTTTGGATAGATAGGTTCGAGAGCTTGCCTTTGCATCGAGAATGGTATCCGCATGCTTTAGCACAACCAGCCAGCCTGCAAATTCTTCGCCGGACTCCTCTACCGAACCGTCTCTTCCGGCAGACCGGTTGGTGGAAACTTTCTCCACCACGTAGGACTTGGAAGCAACGGTCTCAACAACCCGCTTCATGCTATCCACAGGAACCCGTCGACCGCCTTTGTCGTGTACGAGAAGATCTCCCGTACCCACCGGCGATGCATAGAAATACCACTCCAGCGCATAGGTGTCGGGGTGGTTCGTGCGGTTGGAGACCGTTATTTTCAAGTTTTGAATCAGGGTGTAGGTGCGGGTAGCCGTTGTGATGGTGAACGAAGTACCCGATCTACTCTCGCGCTCCTCTTCATCCACGCTCTTATCAGAGGATTTATCGGCACGGGCAACCACGACAAGCCCTCCGTCATGAGTGTCGGCCAGTTGTTCGCGCAAGGTGTCCTGCATTTGCTGCTGCCTGAATTCCCTGATTTTATCCAGAGCCATGGCGTGCGCAAAATCTTCAGCAAAGAAGCGGGCGCGGACAGACTCATGTACAGCCAGCCGCCTGTAGGAAACCATCCCCGAATCGGTCATGACTGAAATCTCGTCTGCGGAAAGTTTCATCAGAATGCCTGTTCGGGTCTGACCGCCGGCCAGCTTGAGCCTGATTTCGCTGCCGGGCATCGGTGCCTGAAAGGCCGTCTTGAACAACTCAACCTGTTCTTCGTAATACCTCTTTAGCTCGTCAGCCCGGGCAGGCGCAGAGCCATGGACAACCATCAGCAGGATTAAGAGCGGGAGCAGGCGCGTACGGTGCATGGTTCCAGATTCCTGAAATTTAGGTTTCACCGTCTGTGCGGGGTATCATCTGGACAACCTGAATATGCCGATGCGTGGCGGCATGGATTCGCATCGTGAAACCTGGTGCCTCCAGTGTTTCGCCTGCTTTTGGAATACGGCCCAGCTCGGAAAAGAGGTAGCCCCCGACAGAGTCATACTCATCGCTCTCCGGTAAACTTGCATGCAGCTCTTCATTCAGCTCGCAGATCGGCATGCGCGCCTGAACCATCACCGTGCCGTCAGGCCGCCGAAGCAACTCATATTCCTTCAAGTCATATTCATCCTCAATTTCGCCCACGAGCTCTTCAATGACATCCTCCATGGTGGCAAGGCCTTCGGTTCCTCCGTATTCATCAACGACCAACACCATTTGCGAGCGGGTTTTCTTCATCAGTTGCAATAGGTCATTAAGCGGCATGGTCTCCGGAACATAATCGATTTTTTTTGCGATCTGGCTGATTGGAGTCTCGCCGATATCATCGGCCATGATTCTCAGCAGCTCCTTGACGTGAACCATACCGACCACGTCATCGATGTTCTCATGGTAGACCGGGAAGCGGGAATGGCGTGACTCCTTGACCTGCTCAATACTTTCGCTGACGCTCAACGTATCACGGATTCCGCTGATTTCGATGCGCGGCACCATAATTTCCCGCACGACCGTATCACCGAATTCAAAAACACTTCGGATAATTTCCCGTTCTTCCTCCTCCAGATCCTCTTCATCCGTTTCGTCGATCAGGCTCTTGATTTCATCCTCGGTGGATGGCCGGTGCTCCAGATCGGATGCCGACATGGCATGCTTCAACAAATGGTCTTCAATGAACTGCAAGGGCCAGACAAAAACAAAGAGCACCATGGTCAACACCGAGATCACCGGCAAAGCTACAAGCGAAATGCGATCCGCATAGCTTTCAGACAGTACGTGCGGGATGATGCGCGCAAAAAACATGTAGACCAGCGATAATAAAAACAGGCCGGAAACTACGAACCACGGCTCGCAGCTACGCAAGGAAAGATAAAAAAAGACAAACGTGACGATAGCAGAAAGCGTCAGCAGCAAACGGGATGTCTTGCAAAGCAGGTCCCAGCGGCTCTGCCAGAACTCCAGAAGCTTCATGCTTCGACCCTTTCGCTGGATCAAACGGGGGAGGCCGGCGTCTCCGGTAAAACGCAGAGAGGTAAAAACGGATGCCAGGGCACATGCTAAAATAAGGGATGCGATGGAATAAAATATGTACTCACGTTGGATGCTGTTCATCTAGCCTTTCTCTTCCGAAAATAAACACCTTTAAGAGCAACACTTAAGCTGAAGAAAAACGATTATGCGAGTATTTCCAGAATCTAAAAGCTGTACGTATTCATAAGCACAACGGGAGAGTCACATGGCCGGATATAGATTAAACCCGCACAATGCTCGGCTCGAAAGAACCGCAAATCCACTAGAATTATCATAGTACTGAAAAACTGAAATTCTTGCAGTAAGCCCAACATATTGGGCTGTTCCCGATATTATTATAGACATAAGATATATTATGCGACGTTTTAGATGTTGACACATATGTTGATAACTCAATGAATAAGCTGAAGTTGATGTGGTTGCGTTGGAATGGTACTTCTTTAAATCCACTCGGGTATGTCGTCGATTAAATGGATTTAGCTGGATGGAGGATTTACAGCTACTGAACTATTATGTCCAAAGGTTGTTTTCTCATGGCTTCACTTCATGATCGTTCAACGGCCAGTACCGTTTAGAGCATTGATCACCTTATTAAACAAAGCTCGGTATAGAAACAAAGCGACACAGCACTTAAAATTTATTCGGTGCATTGAGCTATGCACCGTGGACATCACTGTGCATTAACATGGACGTTGTGCGTTGCGTCTTAAATACGTTCGCGCGTTTCAATGCCCAGCAACGCTAATCCCTGCTGAAGAATCGTTGCCGTGTTTCTACACAAACGGATACGACTTTCCCGAACACCCTCCTCCGCTTTGAGGAACGGGACGTTTTGATAAAAGCCACTGTAGATTTGTGCTAGATCGTAGAGATAATCCGCCAGAATATTTGGTTTATAGTTCTCAGCGGCTCCCCGCACTGCGGCAGGAAAACGCGACAGCTTTATCGCAAGTCTGCGCTCAATCTCATGTTCAATATTAATTGAACACTTAGCAATATCCGTATCGGGAAACTGGGCCTTGTATTTATCGTACACGCTGGAAATACGTGCATAGGCATACTGAAGATACGGCGCTGAGTTGCCTTCCATATTCAGCGCTTTTTCCCAGGTGAACGTGACGAGGCTTTGAGGATTCTGGCTGAGGTCGGTGTATTTGATGGCACCGATGCCAACTGCCTTTGCCAGATCCTTTTGCTGCTCTTCCGGCATAGCCGGACTGCTGGCCTTGACCATTTCGAGCGCGCGTGCTTCGGCTTCGTCGAGCAAGGCCGCCAGCTTGATCACATTCCCCTCTCGTGTTGAAAATGTAGCTTCCGGCAAACGCATCAAGCCAAACCAGACATGCACGAGGTTTGTTTTCATTCCAAGCTTATCCGCAATCGTAAAAAACTGCCGGAAGTGGAGTTGCTGACGCTCATCGGTTACATAAACAATCCGCTCGGGATGAAACTCCTCGATACGGGCTTCAACCGTGGCCAGATCCGTGGTGGCATAGTTGTATCCCCCATCGCTTTTCCGTA
>JABDQT010000116.1 GCA_013042165.1 Kiritimatiellales bacterium
GCCCAGCTCGGTGTCGAACAGATGCTGTCCGGCGCCCTCGGCCACGACGATCACGGCGTGTTCCTTTTCCTCGAGGCGTTCCCTGAGATGCGTAAGAAAACCGTTTGGCCCATGCAAATCAAAGGGCACCTCCGGCACCAGGCAGAAGTTGACGTTACTGTTGGCCAGCGCCGCCGATGCGGCGATCCAGCCCGACTCGCGCCCCATCAGCCGGATCAGGCCCACTCCGTTCCGATAGGCCTTGGCTTCGGAGTGGGCGTTGGTGATGATGTCCCACGTAGCTTCGACGGCCGTTTCAAAACCGAACGAGCGCTGGATCAGGCTGACATCGTTGTCGATCGTTTTCGGAATGCCAACCACCGCAATGGGGAGGTTACGCTTCTTCAGCGCGGCAACAATATCGCGTGCCCCGCGCTGGGTGCCGTCGCCCCCGATCGTGAAGAGGATATCCACTCCGTAATGCATCAGGGTATTGATGATTTCATCATCATCCTGCCGTCCGCGGGACGACTTCAGGATGGTGCCGCCCTTTTCGTGAATCTCGTCGGTATTGTCGGTCGTGAGCTCAATGGGATAGTGATAATATTTGGCCACGAGCCCTTCGTAGCCATATTTGAAGCCCAGCACGCGTTTGACGCCATAGCTTTCCAGGCTGCAGAAGGTCAGGGCGCGGATCACATCGTTGAGTCCAGGGCAGAGTCCGCCGCAGGTCACGATGCCGACGGTGACCTCCTCGGGATTGAAAAAAATCTTTTCCCGCGGTCCGGCCAGCTCAAAATATTCGATATCCGCAATGTTCTCGAGGGCTCCGAGATCCTTGGTGCGGTCGATACAGGCGACCGCTTCACCATTGTAAAAGCGCAGAATATCTTCCTTAAGCGGGGAATCGTAGGTTGGCTCGCCGAGGCTTTCGGCACGAATAATTTTCGGGGTACTCATGGAAACGATCTCCTAAAACTGGGAAAGGAACCGCACGTCGTTTTCGTACAGGTTCCGGATGTCATGTATGCCGTAAAGAATCATAGTGATGCGTTCGATGCCCATGCCGAAGGCGAAGCCGGTTACCTTCGCGGGATCATAGCCGACGGACTGGAACACATTCGGGTCGACCATGCCTGCACCGAGAATTTCGATCCACCCGCTGTTCTTGCAGACGCGGCAACCCTTGCCGTGGCAGACATGGCAGGTAAAGTCGACCTCCACACTCGGTTCGGTGAACGGGAAAAAGTGTGGACGGAAGCGCACCTTCACGTCCGGCCCCATCAACTCCTTCGCGAAGTAGGAGAGGGTGCCTTTGAGGTCGGCGAGCGAGACCTGCTCATCCACAAAGAGGCCCTCCACCTGATGGAAGTTGGCGCTGTGCGTGGCATCCGGCGTGTCGCGGCGATAGCAGCGGCCCGGCGATATGATCCGCACGGGCGGCGGGTGTTCCATCATATAGCGCACCTGAACCGGCGAGGTGTGGCACCGCATCAGATCGCCGTTGTCCAGATAGAAGGTATCCTGCTCGTCGCGCGACGGGTGGTCCGCCGGCGTATTGAGCGCGTCGAAGTTATTCCAGACGGTTTCGATGTCCGGACCGTCGGCCACGGTAAACCCGAGGGTCTGGAAGATCCGGATGATCCGGTCGGTGATCTGCGTGATCGGGTGTCGGGTGCCCAGTGCCTGCCATTGTCCGGGCTGGGTCAGGTCGAAGCCTTCACCACCGGAAGCTCCGCTGCCGGCAAACCCGGCCTGCTTCTGCCGGATCAGTTCCGTCAGCTCGTTCTTGAGCTCGTTAACCGTCTTGCCGAACATCGGTTTGTCTTCGCCGGGAACATCCTTCAGCGCCTGCATTACTTTAGGCAGAAGGCCCTTGCGACCCAGATATTCGATACGCACCGCCTCAAGAGCACTCGCATCGGCGGCCCCTTCGGCTTCTGCCAGCGCCTTGGCTTTAAGATCGATCAAATCCTGTAGTGTCATTTTTTATCCCCGTTCCCGCTTTTTGAAAAACAGGCCCATATCTTCCGTGCTGGGGGAAATATGGCAATTGCTTTTTTGGGGTTTCTTGGAAGCGCGCGACTGCGGCCTTAACCCTTATTCGCCGAGGTAAATCAGCAGTTTATCATGAACCAGCGCCACAAGATCACCGGTGCCGTCACCGTTGATGTCGCCGGACTCAAGGTCGTGCGGCTCGGTTCCGCGCGATCGGCCGACATCCGCGAAGTCGGACGTCAGGAAGACCTCGAAGACCAGTTCATTGATCAGGTCGCCGTTGTTACGCCGGGCGATTTCGATGGTGCGGTTGGCAGGATCCACCATGGCCACCATGGCCTGCGGCGGCGAGCCCAGTTCAACGTGCTTGGCATAGGCCATCAAGGGATTCTCGGAAGGGGAGATGTATTCCGCGCAGGCGACCGCCTCAAGACGCGTGCCGCCGCTGGTGATCTCGTTCAGGCCCGTGCGATCCAGCAGAATGAGGGTATCGCGTGTTTGGTTTCTTAGCTGAACCAGGTCGAAGATGGTCTGGTCCGCGTCGGGAATGTGGATCTTGCCCCAAGGGTTTCCTTCGTCGGAAAAATGGATGAGGTCGCCGGAGTTACGGTCATAGATAAACGATCCTGTTGATCCGTCAAGCAGGGCATATCGGGTGGCGGCGATCAGATCGGCACGCGGGTTTTCGGGGTTGAACTGGCGCACCACTTCATAATGATCCCCTTTCCACTGGAACTGTCGCGCAATGGGCCCCTGGGTTA
>JABDQT010000117.1 GCA_013042165.1 Kiritimatiellales bacterium
AGAAAGCGTTGCTGGTCGCCATCCTGCGCCATAACGGATGAATGAGTATTCGTGTCTGCGATAATCTTGATAAATTAGTCATCCAACCGCACAACGATATCGTCGCTGTCATATTGATTGCGGCCGCGGCCGTTGGGGCCGAACGACCCAACCACGATGCGATTGACGCCAGCGATTCTAAAGTCAGGGTCAAAGAAATATGGATTCCCCCACGGGTCAAGTATCGATTCACCGTAGTAGGGTCCCCGCCAATCGGTATAGGATCCATCCGACCCCATGATGCCGGCTGAGTCCTTTGAAATATTCCAGACTTCAACGCTGCCCGGATTGGTTCGGAATCGTCGATTCGGCCATTTTCCGGTGTCCCATGCCAACTGAAGCACGCCCGTGGAAATCATGTTCAGTTCAACGGTTGCCTGCCTGATCCGGGATTTTTCCATCCCCTTGACAACCATCACGCTCGCGAGGGCGCCCATCAGTCCGATCACTGATGATACAACGAGCACCTCAATAAAAGTAAATCCGTGTTTGTTCATAATCGTTCTCTTTAGATTACCGTTTGCCGGAAGTGGCTTGCCTGCGCACAGTTCCGCAACTTTAGAATGAGCAAGTAGAATGCCATGATATGCATGAAATCAATCCAACGTGCTTTCCGATTCAATTTCCTTAAACCACACATACTCCCGTGCTACGTTCATCGTTCATGAAACAGGTATCCAACCTCATCCTGCTGGTTCTGATTGTGCTGAACATCTATTCGTGCAATAAGAAAAACGAGTTGCCTGCGTATGCCACCCTCCCGGCAATGGCCTTGCGCGATCCCATCCAAATCCCCACTTCGCGCCCGTCGTTTTCCGCAGTCGTGGAAGACCAGAAGCACTCCGTAAAACCGATCTTCGAGTACCGGATTTGCGGCATGGTGGTTTCCTGCGGATTCAGCAAACACCAGGCCGATTACCGCAAGGATAAACTGAACATCATGGATGTGGGCATCCTATGGGGAAGCAACCTCGATCCGGCCATCTACCGCCATATCAAGTTCCATACCGACGGCGTTTGGCTGAAAGCAAAGACCAAAGACAAAGCCGTGTGGGAAAAACTGGATCAGACGCAGCTTTCCAACAACCATCTGCTCAGCACCAATCCGGTTCTTACGAAACAGGCCAAGGCACTCAAACGGGGCGATGTCATATCCATCCAAGGCTGCCTTGCCAACTATTCGGGCAGACGCAGCAGTATTGTACGATCGGACACCGGAGCAAGTGCATGCGAAATCATCTGGGTCGATAAAATCGAGGTCCTTCGAGACGGCACGCGGCCCTGGCACCTTCTCCACAAGTCTACGCTCTACGGCTTTGCCCTCTGGCTCATCATCCGATTTGCGCTCTTCATCCGTCCTGCCAAATCCGCTCCACGGCAGTGGATCAGGCCTTCTTCCACCTGAACACCATCGGTGCGGCCGCACCCTGAAGCGAGCCACGTTTCAAGGCGCTTTCGGTTGACTCGCCCCCATCAAAACAAGAATACTCCGATCATTATTTAAGGAGAGTATATCATGGATTTTGACATTATTGTGATTGGAGCCGGCCCCGGAGGCTATCCGGCCGCCATCAAAGCGGCGCAGCTGGGCGCAAAAACGGCGATTATCGAGCGCGAATGGCTCGGCGGGACCTGCTTGAACTGCGGCTGCATTCCGACCAAAACCCTGATTGCCGGGGCCGAAGTGTATCAGAAAATTCTACATGCCGACACGTTCGGCATCACGGTCGGCAAACCCAAGATCGACTATACCGCCATGAAAACGCGTAAGGATGGCGTGGTACAAACGTTGCAGAGCGGAATCGGTTCCCTGCTGAAAGCCCACGGCGTCACCGTATTCGAAGGTGCCGGATCATTTCGTGATGCCAACACGGTCGCGGTCAAGGGCGCGGACGGCTCCACTAAGGAAATTTCCGGAAAAAGCATCATTATTGCCACGGGTTCCACCTCCACCGTACCGGGCTTTATCCCTCAGCACGAGCGTATCGTGGAAAGCCGGGCATTCCTGGAACTGGAAAAACTGCCCGAGAGCCTGCTGGTGCTCGGCGGCGGCTATATCGGGTGCGAGCTGGCCTGCATGGCTGCGGGCCTCGGCGTCAAGGTGACCATCGTGGAACTGCTGGCTGATGTGCTGATGCTGCTCGACAAGGATGTGCGCCAGGTCGTCAAGAAGCACATGAAAGACGAGTTGGGCATGACGATTCTCACCGGCGACGCGATGGAAAACATCAAGGCTTCTGACAAGGGGGTCACGGCATCGGCGGGCGACACAACACTCAAAGCCGATATGCTGCTGGTGGCCATCGGACGCAGTCCCGTAACGGATGGGCTCAGTGCCGAAGCAGCCGGCGTGACGGTTAACGAACACGGCTTTATCGAAGTCGACGAACTCAACCGCACGAACGTGCCTCACATCTACTGCATCGGCGATGTCTCCGGCCGGATGCAACTCGCGCATGCCGCCACATCGCAGGCGATGTATGCCGTGGAGCATGCCCTTAAGGACGAGGAAAAGATTGAGGAAGTTGTTATTCCGGGTGTTATTTTCACATCGCCCGAAGTTGCGCTGGTCGGACTCACGGAGATGGAGGCCAAGAAGCTGGGTATCGCCACGGAAGTCGGCAAGTTCCATTTTCGCGGGCTTGGCAAGGCCCTGGCTTCGAATGAACTCGAAGGCTTCGTGAAGATCATTGCCGACAAGGAAACCGACCGCATTATCGGCGCGCAATGTGCCGGCCCGCATGCCACCGATTTAATCAGCGAGATGGTAATCGCCATCCGGGAAGAGCTGACCGCCGAAGAGCTGGGTAACACCGTGCATGCCCACCCCACCTTCGCTGAGGTGTGG
>JABDQT010000121.1 GCA_013042165.1 Kiritimatiellales bacterium
CAACTCCTCTTTGGAGACCGGTATATCGTCCAGATAGAGCTGGTTCGCCAGATTCAGGCTGATCGAGCGCGACTGCGAATCCATCATATCCGCCGCCTTGCCCTTGGGCAGGTTGATGGCAATACCCTGCTCGATCAGCGGAAAAGTGATGATAAAGGTGATCAGCAATATGAACGTCAGGTCCATCAGCGGCGTCATGTTGATGTCGCTGATCTGATTTAATGATACGAGACTGGTTCTGCGGGCCATAGTGGAATGAGTTCTAAGTTTTAGGTTTTAAGTTTTTAAGCATTCTTCTTTCGTGCCAAGAGCCTATTGCCTCATGCCCCCCATCAGGCCTCAATCACATATGTATTCTGGATTTCGGCGATGAATTCCTGTGAAAAGTTGTCCATTTGCACTGAAATACGGCGAATGTGGGCGGACAGCATGTTGTAGCCGACCATGGATGGCAGTGCGACGATCAGCCCCACAATCGTGGTCAGCAGCGCGCCTGAAATACCCGGCGCCACCGCCGAAAGGGCCGCCGAGCCGGCTTGCGCCATCCCGCTGAAGGCATCCATGACCCCCCAGACCGTACCGAGCAAGCCAAGGAACGGCGCGGCACTCACCGCCGTTGCGAGCAAGCCCATCTGATCCTCGAGGCCGAGTGCCTCGTCGGCCACATTGCGATCAATCACCGAGCGCAGGGTTTCGAGCTGGTTCAGGGTCAGGTGACGATGCGCCTCCGCGGCCTCGTCGCCCATCGACAGGTCGGAGGGATCGATGCCATGCGCCTGCAGCTCAGCGCCCAGCGCTTCGCAGCCGGCCTTGTAAATCGCATTGAGCGGCGTCCCGGGATACTCCTCGCCCTCGGCATGAAGCATGGTCGGAATGGATTCCGAGCGAAAGGCCTCCAGAAAATCGGCGGTGGTTCGGCTGGCAAACCGGAGCTGAACGCCCTTGGTCCACATGATCGTCCATGCGGCGGCGGATCCGAGAAAGAGAATGATAACAATCGCCTTGCCCGGCAGGGTGCTGTCCCAAAAGGCGGTGGCCATGTCGGCCAGCGGCATCGAAGCGAGCAGTGAATTATAGATTTCCATAGGCCTTGTTCTTTCTCTGTGCGGTGAATCGCTTACAGCTGCACCAAACATATTTGCACGGTTTGGAAAAGCAAATGAAAAAAGGCTTCTTCACCGATCTAAACTGGGTTCATTAGACAATCTGCCACCATGCTGCATGCCCGCTTTTTGCCGTTTGGGTTTTGACGCATTCGCGTGAAATACCTACTCTATCTGCGCTTCATGCAGAATGCACAAGCAAACCTAACGATAAGGAGAGCATGTTATGGCAATCATCGACTTTGGCGGCGTCAAGGAAACGGTCGTCACCCGCAAGGAGTTCTCGCTGGCAAGAGCCCGCAAGGTGCTCAAGAAAGAAACCATCGCTATTATCGGCTACGGCGTCCAGGGCCCGGCCCAGGCGCTCAACCTGCGCGACAACGGCTTCAATGTGATCATCGGGCAATCGAAGAAGTTCATGAAGGACTGGAACCGCGCCAAGCGCGATGGCTTCGTTCCGGGCGAAACCCTCTTTGAAATCGAGGAAGCCGTCCAGCGGGGCACCGTCATCCAATACCTGCTTTCCGACGCCGCGCAGAAGATCTGCTGGCCGCAGATCAAGCGCAATCTCAAAGAGGGTGACGCGCTCTACTTCTCGCACGGCTTCTCGATTGTCTACAACGACCTTACCAAGATTGTTGCGCCTGAAAACGTCGACGTCATCCTTGTGGCTCCGAAAGGCTCCGGCCTGAATGTGCGCCGCAACTTCCTCAGCGGTGCAGGCATCAACTCCAGCTTTGCCGTGCATCAGGATTTTACCGGCCATGCTGAAGAGCGCTGCATGGCGCTGGGAATCGGTATTGGTTCCGGCTATCTCTTCCCGACCACCTTCGAGAAGGAAGTCACTTCCGACCTCGTAGGGGAGCGCGGCATCCTGATGGGCGCGCTGGCCGGGGTCATGGAAGCGCAGTATGACGTCCTTCGCAAGAATGGCCACAGCCCGTCCGAAGCCTTTAACGAAACCGTTGAAGAGCTGACCCAGAGCCTGATCCGCCTCGTTGATGAAAACGGCATGGATTGGATGTTCTCCAACTGTTCCGCCACCGCGCAGCGCGGTGCGCTCGACTGGGCCCCCAAGTTCAAGAAGGCCACCCTACCGGTTTTCAAGGACCTCTACAAAGCCGTTAAGAACAAGGACGAGGCCAAACGCGTCCTGCGCGTCTGCGGCGCGAAGAACTACAAGGAGCGGCTCGACAAGGAACTCGGCGCCATCCATGACTCCGAAATGTGGAAAGCCGGCGAAGCTTCCCGCTCGCTGCGCCCGAAAGGTAAGGCGAAGGAAATCGCCAAAGGCACCAAGGGCGTCGGCGGCCGCGCCGGGAACTAGAAGAACTGTAGGGAGGGAACGGTTGAAAACCTTCCCGCCATGGCTGGAAGGGCGTTGCCCGTTCCAGCCCTACAAAGACAAAAAGCTCTCCGCAACCGCGAAGGGCTTTTTTCATGCAGACATACTGATCCGCCAACCTGAATGAGTAGAAAAAGAAATGGCGACCCCTACGGGACTCGAACCCGTGTTGCCAGGATGAAAACCTGGAGTCCTAGGCCACTAGACGAAGGGGTCGTCGGTTCGTTCCGGTAAAGAAATGGCGACCCCTACGGGACTCGAACCCGTGTTGCCAGGATGAAAACCTGGAGTCCTAGGCCACTAGACGAAGGGGTCTTAACCAAAAACGAGCGCGTACCATAGCAAACCGATTCGCCCCGGCAACCACAAAAAAGCAGGAAAATCACACCCCTGCCTTTGTTCGCCTTCCCGCTTTACTTCAACCCCCTCCACTGGCACCCTTTTCAACCAGTCACCCGGGGTGCCGTTCATCGATTCTGAACGTGCTGAGATAATACCCGTTGAACCTGATCCGGATCATGCCGGCGAAAGGAAGTGTTGATCCGTTTTCAGCGTTTCCGGGTTCCCGGTAACGCTTTTTTTGTGGAGCGGGCCCCGAATGTGTTCCGATGTATCGAGATGTAGCGAACGCTTAATCCGAGCCATCGCGACGGAAAGCGCTGTCACAGACGAATACAACCTGTTTTGGATGGGATGGAGAAGAAAATGAAACTGACTGTAAACGGCGACCAGCACGCTCACCAGGGCAACGGCAGCATTGCTGCGCTGCTCGAAGAACTCGGCGCCAACAAGGCGCATACCGCCCTGATGGTCAACGGCGATGTGGTGCCTTCTGATCGCTGGGACGCCACTAAACTTGAAGAAAACGATGAAGTCGAAATGCTCGTCTTCGTCGGGGGCGGATAATCCCAGGTATGAATTATGAGATATGAACTATGACAAGAAACCGGCCTGCACGATTCTTCATGCCGAGAAGCGTCGCAGACCAACTTTCATACTTCATCTTTCACATTTTGATATCCCATCCGGAATGAGCGTTTAAAACAAGGATATGAATATGTCAGACAAACTGAACATCGGCAATCAGGAGCTGGGCTCACGCCTGTTCCTCGGAACCGGAAAGTTTTCAAGCAGGCAGGCCATGATCGATGCGGTCAAAGCCTCGGGCACGGAACTGGTGACCGTGGCGTTGCGCCGCTTTAACCGCGAACAGGCCGAGGATGACCTGTATGGCCCGCTCTCCGAACTTGAGGGGGTCCGCCTGATGCCCAACACCTCCGGCGCGATGAATGCCAAGGAAGCCATCCGCGCGGCCATGCTTGGCCGGGAGCTCAGCAAAAGCCCGTTCGTTAAACTGGAGATCCATCCCAACCCGCACCATCTGCTGCCGGATCCCATTGAAACCTACGAAGCGGCCATCGAACTGGTGAAGCAGGATTTTCTGGTGTTGCCCTATATTCCGGCCGACCCGGTACTCGCCAAGCGCCTCGAAGACATCGGCTGCGCGGCCGTCATGCCGCTCGGCGCCGCCATCGGAACAGGCAAGGGGCTCTCTACGGCGGAAATGATCAAAATCATCATTCGCGATGCCAACGTGCCGGTCGTCGTCGATGCCGGCCTGCGCGCTCCCTCCGAAGCCGCCTGCGCGATGGAGATGGGCTGCGATGCCGTACTCGTCAATTCGGCCATCGCTGCGGCCGAAAATCCCACCGCCATGGGTGCCGCTTTCAAGACCGGCGTAGACGCCGGCCGGGCCGCCCGTCTTGCCGGTCTCATGCCCACCTCAGAAGTGGCTGTGGCCAGCTCGCCCTTAACCAGCTTTCTTTCTGTGGATGACTAAACAGCTTCCAGAATGGCTAACGCCTGAGCCTTGGCTCAATCTTGAGTTTTCTTCCGCCGATATTGAGCGTGCACTTCATGCAGACTCCCCGAACGAAAAAACGCTGGCCGCATTGCTTTCGCCGGAAGCCGCCAACCATTTAGAGGCCATGGCCCAAAAGGCACAGGCGATTACGCGCCGGCACTTTGGACGAACGATCAAACTCTATACTCCGCTCTACCTGTCCAACTTCTGCAACGGCGGTTGCCTCTATTGCGGCATTGCCGCCGACCGGCGCGCCAAACGGGCGGTGCTCGACGAGGCGCAGCTGCGGCATGAGATGGACGCCATCAAGGCGATGCATCTGGAGGAGCTGGTGCTGCTGACCGGCGAGCGCATGCCCGAGGCCGATGTCCCCTATCTCAAGCAATGCGTTTCCATCGCGGCCGAATATATTCACAATGTGAACATCGAAGTGTTTCCCATGCCAGAAAACGAATACCGGGAACTTGCCCAAGCCGGCTGCACCGGTGTGACGCTCTATCAGGAAACCTACGACCAAGATGTCTATGAAAAAATGCACCGCTGGGGCGACAAGCGCGACTTCTTCGCTCGACTTGATGCGCCTGACCGAGCACTGAAAGGCGGATTGCGCACCATCGGCATCGGGGCCCTGCTCGGACTGGCCGATCCGCGCTTCGACCTGCTGTGCGTCTACCGCCATGCCAAGTATCTGCTTAAGCACTACTGGCAGGCCGGCGTCTCCATCTCCTTCCCGCGTATCCAGCCGCAATTAGGCGGGTTCCAGGCCGATTATCCGGTCGATGAAAAAATGCTCGCACAATTCATCTTTGCGCTGCGCATTGTCCTGCCGGAAATCCCCCTCGTGCTCTCTACCCGCGAGGCCGCCCGCGTGCGCGACGGGATGGCCGGACTGGGCATTTCAAAGATGAGCGTCGCCAGCAAGACCACCGTCGGTGGATACAGCGACGACATCGAGGATTCAACGGAACAGTTTTCGATCAGCGACGAGCGCAACATTTCCGAGTTCTGCGATATGCTCCGCGCCAAAGGGCTGGAACCGGTCTTCAAGAACTGGGATGCCACCTACCGTGAAAGCGCGAGCTACATGAAACCGGAAGCCTGAAATGTGAAATTTGGAAGAAGCTCCATTTCAGGTTTCAAGTTTCACATTTCAGGTTTCACCTTATAGAAGATCATCGTGTCGGATGTTGTGCAGCCGCCGGCGCAGCCGGTCTTGCAAGGCAGCTCCACCTTCAGGATCTTTCCTTTTTGAACAAGCATTTCGAGCATGGGGTGCAGTGCGCTCGATTCGATTTCAAGCGCGAGGCTTATTTCCTGCACCGAGAGCGCGCCGCGCTCGTTCAGCAATTTTACGATTCCGCTAAGCATTTTTTCCGGCTTTGCTGCCCGCGATGCGCAGTCCGATATAGAAGGTTCCCAGAATCGCCGCACACAGTCCCAGCCAACCGGCGGAAGCGGCTGGATTGATGGAGAAGACGGCAAGCTGGTAGTAGGCCGTGGCCATCACCCATGCCAGAAGCGTCAGGTAGGTCACGGCGAAGAGCATCCAACGCAGTCCGATCTCGCGATAGATCGCGGCAAGCGCGGCGACGCACGGCGCGTAGATCAGGATGAACAGCAGGTAGGCGAATGCCGCCTGCGGTCCATGCTCGCCAAAGTGCGCAATCATGGTCGAGTAGGATGAGACATCCGCTTCCTTAACCTCATCGATGGCTCCCGACAGGCCCAGCGGATCCCGCAGACCATCGAAGAACCCCTCGAATCCGGCCGGGATGGCGGCAAAGGCATCCATGATTCCCGCCCAGAAGTCGAATTTCGCTTCGGCTTGCTCGGCCGCAATCTCTTCTTCCATTTCAAGCTGGCTATAGATCGAATCAAGCGTGCCTACCACCGCTTCCTTGGCAAAGATGCCCGTAAAAAGGCCGACCGTGGCCGGCCAGTTTTCATCCTGAATCCCCATGGGACGGAATGCGGGTGTCACGGAACGGCTCATGGCACTGAGGACCGAGTTTTTCGAATCGCTGTTGCCGAACGATCCGTCGGTTCCCATCGAGTTAAGGAATCCGAGGATTGCGACGATCAGGAGGATGATCTTTCCCGCCTTGATCACGAACGATTTCAGGCGGTGCCAGGTGTGGAACATCACGCCGCTGAAAGTCGGCATGTGGTACGGCGGCAACTCCATCACAAAACTGGAAACCTCGCCGCGCAGTATGGTTTTCTTGAACAGCAGCCCCGTCATGACCGCTAGGCCGATACCAATCAGATAGATCCCGAAAATGATGGATCCCCCGTGCTGCGGAAAGAAGGCCGCCGCAAAAAGCGTGTAGACCGGCAGGCGCGCACCGCACGACATAAACGGATTCATCATGATGGCCAGGATCCGGTCGCGACGGCTTTCCAGCGTGCGCGTTGCGGTAATGCCCGGCACGTTGCAGCCAAAGCCCACCAGCATCGGAATAAAGGCCTTGCCCGGCAACCCGATCTTGCGCAGGAAATGATCCATCACAAAGGCGGCGCGCGACATGTAGCCCGAATCCTCCAGAAACGAAAGGCAGAGGAAGATCAGAAAGATCGGCGGGATGAAGGTGGATACGGTCTGAATGCCTCCGCCCAGCCCATCGGCCAGAATCGCCACAGCCAAGGCCGGCAGGCTCAGGCCGGTAAGCAGTGCCCCAAAGCCATCCACAAAAACGGTTCCGCAAAGCCCGTCAAAGAAATCGATAAAGGGCGCCCCGACATTGATGGTGAGGGCAAAAACAAGATACATCACGACAAAGAAGACCGGGAACCCGAGTACCTTGTTCAGCACCACCTTGTCGACGGCGTCGGAGAAGGTCTTGCGCATCTTATCGCTGCCGGCGGTCACATCGCGTGCAAGGCCGTGAATAAAGCCATAGCGACCATCGGCAATGATCATATCGGCATCCTCGCCGACAATGCGCTCGACCTTTTTCAGATCGTGGTCGAGGTCGGGAAGCCGCGCCTTGTCGGACCCGATGATTTCCTCTGCGAGCTCATCCTTTTCAAGCAGCTTCACCGCCAGCCAGCGGGCGGATACCTCTTTGGTGAGCGCCACATCGGCCAGACTGATTTCCAGTGAACGCAGCACCTTTTCAATATCTTTTTCGTAGGCAATCCGCACCCCGGGTTTATGGTGCGATTTACTGATGCTGCAAATCGCTTTGCGCAGATCGTCAATGCCCCTCTTTTTGGAAGCAACCACGGGAATCACCGGACAGCCCAGGTGTTTTTCGAGGTGCTCTACCTCGATGCGGATGCCGCGTTGCCGGGCCATATCCATCATATTGAGTGCCACGACCACGGGCACATCCATTTCGAGCAGCTGCGTGGTGAGGTACAGGTTCCGCTCAAGGTTGGAGGCATCGACAATGTTTACGACAACGTCGGGCGTATCAAACAGGATATGCTTGCGGGCCACTTCCTCGTCGGGCGAGAGCGCCGAGAAGGAATAGATGCCCGGCAGGTCGGTTACTTCGATGGTGGCATCGCAATGGACATACTCGCCCATGACGCGCTCGACGGTCACGCCCGGCCAGTTGCCCACGCGTTGCCGCGCACCGGTGAGGGCGTTGAAGATGGTGGTCTTCCCGCAGTTTGGATTGCCTGCGAGGGCGATCTGCAGATTGCTCATGTTCTGTCCACCTCGAGCACATCGGCTTCATCGCTTCGCAGAACCAGCCGCGAACCTTTGACCTCGATCTCGATCGGTCCGCCGAGCGGTGCCTTGCGTACAATCTCAAAAGCCGCATTGCGAACCAGACCCATGCGCAGCAGTTTTTGCCGATAGGCAGGATCGGCCGAGGAAAAACCTTCAACCGTTCCCGTTTCACCGACTTTCATTTGCTTAAGCTTCATTTCCAACCTCAGGATAAGTCTATTAAATCTGTAGCGCCAACTGCACTGTCACGGCGTCGCCCCGTTCGTTGTTGTCAAGGTCTTCAACATGCAGGTATTCCGCTGAAACGGTCGTGTTCTTGTAGAGTGCATAGACCACCGCCAAGCCGGTGACCTCGCCTGGATACTTGTCTGCAAACGACAAGGGTACCGTCGAACGTGTCGCAAATAAATCGCTGCTGTTTTCGTATTTAAGACCTACTGTGCACTTCTCGCAAAGCTGTACAGCGGCCTCCAGATGCAAAGCATCGGGGGCATATCGGCCGTCCACCAGATCGTATTCGCCAATCGCCGACACATATTCGGCATTGAGAGTCAGCGGCCCCATATGAATATGGGCAAAGGCGCCGGCACCACCGTGTTTTTCGTATCCTGCTTCCTGAGCAAGCTCTTCCCCTAATTCCGCTTGCGCATCGGATTCCATCAGGTCGGAAAGCCAATAGCAGCCGAATTGGACACCTTCGCATGGGGTTATAGAAACCGCGGCATATGCGTCTTCGATGGTTGAATCGCCGTTGTCTCCAATCGGAACGCCCTCCTTGACATCTCCATTGAACATGCCGGCACCCAGCTGCATCCATTGACCATCATAACCGATCATCGCTGCGCTTTTATGGATCTCTGCAAGCTCCAGAGTGAGGGGGTCGGAAATGAATACCGATTCAAACTTTCCGACCGGCAGGTAAAACCGGCCGGCCAGGAAATAGAGCGGAATTTCATTGTGGGCATGCAGCGTAATGAAAGCTTCATCGAGATTGTTCTCCTCGGTGTCATATTGCTCCCAGAGCAAACCCACGTGCCCCACGAGCCACTCTGAAAACGATGCTTCAAAGTCAAACGCGGCGGTTGCCAGAATGATATCGCTTTCGCTCCTGCCGGCCGCATCGCTCAGGGAGGCCTCCACTTCGAGCAATACCCCAAACTCGAGGCTCTTCACGACATTGGTGGCCCACTCGGGAATTTGCTCACGCCCACCGGACCGTACCGGCTTTTCAGCCAGACCCGAGCAAGCCGCGCCAAGGGAAAATAAAATAATGAATCGCAGTCTTTTCAGCATCTTATTTATCTCGTTGTTAAACAAGAACCCCCGCTATCCACCACGTAGCGGTACTGCTTGCCGCAATGTATGATGACCTCTTTCTGACCTTTTTTCAGAATCCTGAAATCGATCTTCATTTCTCCATAGCCATCATGCTCAATCAGCATGTTGTACAATGCGTTGATCCTCTTTTTTACGTTTTCGTGGCAATCAGACATGCGTCGTTTTCATTGATAAATTGCGGGCAAATTTAGACTTTATCTAAACAGCGTCAATCCTATTCATTGTTTTTTCGGCGCACCTAACATTTGCGGCACAGATGACGCGGCAGCAAGCGAGGAAGTGAAAGAAGAGGATTTCTTGACGAGCTCCATCGCCAGACCGGCCCAAAGAGCGGAATAAAGCCAGACAAAGGCCGCGTGTTTAGTCAAATCCCACAAAAGAAATGGAGCCGGCGGTCAGAGTCGAACTGACGACCAACGGATTACAAATCCGTTGCTCTGCCACTGAGCTACGCCGGCTCAAAGGAACGGCGAATTATGCGAATATCGCGACCAGAGTCAATACCGGGAATCGAGTATTTGTGCCAACTGTTCTTCTTTTGCACGACTATTGATTCCGACCTTTTTTATTTTTCCTGCACTGGGTAAATGGTACTGCTTGGTCATCCGGTAAACCAAAGAGATCCTATGCCAATACATCCCGAAAAAACCTGGCGCTGCTCAATCTGCGGCTATCTCCACTACGGTGCGACCGCTCCGGAAACGTGCCCGATCTGCGATGCCAAGGCGGAGGATTTCAAGGAGATCGAAGCTGCTGTTCGTCCGGAGCGATACGATGCCGGCCGCGAGCGGGTGGTCATTGTCGGCGCGGGGATTGCTGGGGTTTCAGCGGCGGAAGCCGTCCGTGAACACGCCCCGGATGCGGAGGTTGTACTGATCTCGAAAGAGGCGGAGCTCCCTTATCATCGCCTGAACCTGACCCGTCTGCTGGCAGGGGAATTTCCGGAAAAAAACATGCCGCTCCACACCAAAGAGTGGTATCTCGACCGCAACATCAAGTTGCGCCTCGGGGTATCGGCAACGCGCCTGATGCTGTCGGAAAAGGCGGTGGAACTGGAGGGCGGAGACTCCGTCCAATTCGACAAGCTGATTATTGCGACCGGTTCGCATCCGTTCATGCCGCCGATTCCCGGCCATGCGCTCAAGCAGGTGTTTACAGTGCGCACGGTGGATGATGTCCGTGAGATTCTCGCGGTGGTTCAGCCCGGCACGAGGGTGGTTTGCATTGGCGGCGGCATTCTGGGGCTGGAGACCGCCGGCGCACTGGCCAAGCAGCAGGCCAAGGTTACGGTGCTGGAGGCGTTTGAATACCTCATGCCGATTCAGCTGAATGCCGAAGGCAGCCGCGTACTCGAGCAGCATCTGGCCACGCTCGACATCGAGGTCGTCACGCATGCGAAGGCCGACTGCATTATCGGCAACGGCCATGTGACCGGCGTCCATCTGCAGCGCGGGCAGTTGATGCCGGCCGAGGTGGTGGTGATTACCGCCGGCGACCGGGCCAACGCGGAGCTGCTGGAACGGGCCGGCATGCCGGTGAACAAGGGGGTGCTGGTCGATAATTTCCTCCGCACCAGCCACCCGGATATCTATGCCGTGGGCGATGTGGCCGAACACGACGGCGTGCGCTATGGGTCGTGGGCACCGGCCATGTATACGGGCAAGATTGCGGGGATGAACGCGGCGGGTGTTCCGACGGAGTTTGGCGGGATTCCCCGCTCCCACCTGCTCAAGGTACTCGGCAAACCGATGCTCAGCATCGGAACCATCACTCCCACTGACGGAAGCTATCGAATGATTGAAGACCATGCCGACAAGGGGTACCGCATGTTCATGTTCCGCGACGGGCGTTTTGTCGGGTGCCTGCTGATCGGCAAACTGAAACTGATGAAACCGGTGCGAAAAGCGATTCAGGCCCGATTGGACATGAAGGATCTGCTGACAGCGGATATCACGGCGGAGACCATTGCCGAACACCTCTCAGCCTTGTAGCACTTCCGCCAGCTTTGCCTTGGCTTCCTCCAGTCGCTGAAGCAACATTTCGTGGACGGCGTTACTGACCTCTTCAAATTCGGCACGGCTTTCAATCAGGCGATCGAGCTCGCTTTGCATGTGGTCGAAATCGCACTGATCTACGCTGCCGGCGGAAATGTGGCCGAAGGGCGCAAGGAAATTATCCACTTTCGACCCGCGGCTGATGCCGATGATGGGGACATGCGAAACGGACGCAAGAATGAGCAGGTGCAACCGGCTGCTGATGACCAGATCAAGCCTTCCGGCAATCGCCAAAATCTCGCGCGGTGTCCGATGGCCGCCGATCACTACGGAACGCTCCTGATTGCGCATCCGCTGGCGTAGGCCCTCCATCAGCAGGGCATCGGTGGCATGGTTCATCGGCAGGAATACAATGCGGTAGTCCTGCTCCGCCAGCCGGTCCATGAATTCGATCAGCTCCTGTTCGTGCACGAGTTGGCGCTGAGCGGAAATGCAGAGGCCGATTTTTCGGGCATCCGATTCCAGAATGGCATGGGCTTCGGGTGTCAGCACAATGTGCTCCCATGGCTCGGGGGTGAGCAGCTCGGCGGAGTCGGCTCCGACGATGGCGCGCGGCACATGGCCGCAGGCATGAACCGCAGCAAGTGTTTCGGGATCGCGCAGGACCACGAGATCGCACTGGTTCAGCTGCTCGACAATCTTGCGCTTTGCGCGGCTTTCGGAACGGGCTTCGTATCGCTGCACAAAATCGATGCGACCGGAAAGAAGGCGAGAGAGGACCGTCAGCAGCGACCGCCGCCGGCCGGGCATCAGGCGATAGATGTAGGGATTCAGCTGATCGTTCATGCCCACGCCCCACACCACTGTTTTCGTTCCCTCGCGGTGGGCAATCTCAAGCATGGAGAGAGGAATCTCGGGATAGTCGGACAGTCCGGTCGCACCGGACCAGATAAACACGTCGGCCCGGGCAATGCAGTCCACCATCTCCGCCTGGCTGTAGGCCGGCTCAAAGCCGAACAGCGGAGCGGTCTGCACTCCGAGACGCCGCCCGGTATCCTTCGGGTTGTCGGTGCTGACCGTGATGTTCGCGTCTGGACAAATCTCGCGCACAATGGAAACAAGACACTCGAGAATCGCCTCGTCGCCGACATTGTTGCGTCCGAACGGCACACCGCCCAGCAGGATGTTCACCGAACTCATAAAAAAAATATGCCATGCACATGGGGCTTTTAATAGTTCGCTTTCCAACATAATGTTTGCGCATGCATTTCTATCCGAACATTGAAAAGCTCGTGCTGGCCAGTGCGTCACCCCGACGGCGCGAGCTGCTCTCCAGTCTCGGCCTGGAGTTTGAGATCCGGGTGCCGCAGATCGACGAAACCCCCCGGCCCGGTGAAAACCCGCGTGCGTTTGCGGAGCGACTGGCTGCGGAAAAAGCAGCGGCGATCCATGCCGATTCGGATACGGTCGTCATCGCAGCGGATACGATCGTTGTATTGGGTGACGACATCCTGGGCAAACCAACGGATGAAGCCCGCGCCTTTGACATGCTCTCCAGCCTGTCCGGCCAGACCCATCAGGTGATCACCGGGACCTGCGTGAAGAAGGATAAACACATCGAGGTGTTTTCGGTTTCAACCGATGTTTTTTTCCGCGTGCTGACCGATTGGGAAATCGAAAGCTATATTGCCACCGGCTGCCCGATGGACAAGGCAGGCGCCTACGCCATACAGGGCGGGGCGGCACATATGGTGCGCTCCATCAGCGGCTCCTACACGAATGTGGTTGGATTGCCCCTGTGTGAGCTTCATGAGGTTTTGAATTCCTTTTGATTCCTTCGCGGAAAGGTTGTAGTGTGCTGTGCATATACATTTCAGGGGATTCAATGCGCGGAACGAACCCGACAAAGCAGACAAAGGGCCCGAAGATCCAAATCATGAGCGCCATCGTTCCGCTGGCGTTTATTGATCTTTCAGAAAAGGCGGGCGATCTGAGCCATCTGGTCTCCGAGCCCGGTATGATCTCTTTTCTGGCGATCATTGCATTCCTGCTCATCGGATTGCTTATTTATCTTCACGGTATGCGGGTGCGCCTGGATCGCACAACCACCGTCCTGCGACAGACCCAAAAGCAGATGCGGCTGACAGGCGACCACCTTCCAGGCGCAGTCATGTTCCAGCTCATGCGCCGGCCCGATCAGACCTTTCAGATCACCTATCTGGGTAAGAGTTATGAGCGCATATTCGGCATCAAACGCAACAAGCATTTCAAGGATGCCCGCACGGCCCTGGATCATATTTATGAAGAGGATATCTCGTTGCTCGAGCGGGCTCTGCGGCGGGGCACGGAAAAGGCCGAACCGGCAGACCTGAACATCCGGACGCTCGACGCCGCGGGCAAACTCAGATGGGTGCACATCTGTGCCGTCCCCCACTTCGAAGAAAACACCCTCTACTGGAATGGCTTCCTGCAGGATATTACCGCGAGCAAATCCCTCGAGGACGAACTCAGGGAAGAGAACGTCAACTTCAAGAACCTGTTTGCAACCATTGATGATTTTCTGATCGTAAGCGATCTGGACGGACGGATGCACCACGCCAACCCCTCCTTCGAGGCCCGACTTGAATATCCCCTGCAGCAGTTGCTGAATATGAGCATCTTTGAACTCTTTCCCGAAGAGCGGCGTGACGGTATCTACAAGGTCATCGCGCAGATGCAAAAAGAGGAATCAACCAAGGCCGAGCTTGCAATGCAAACCCGGAGCGGGGAAGCGCTTGTGGCGGAGATGCATTTCTTCCAGGGCTTCTGGCACAAAAAACCCGCAATCTTTGGAGTGGCCCGGGATGTCACCCAGCGCAAGCAGACCGAAAGCGCATTGAGGGAATCGCAGGAGGTCCTTCAGCTTATTATGGATACGATTCCCATGTCGGTGTTCTGGAAGGATATCCACTCGGTCTATCTGGGATGCAACAAGACCTTTATCGAAGAATGCGGACTCAACAGCCTGGACGAGGTCATCGGTAAAACACCGCATGACCTGTTCGATCCCGCACAGGCGGCCGAGATCATTCACAACGACCAGCGCGTGATCAACAGCAATCAGCCGAATCTGAGCCGGTCCCAAGCGCACACCAGGGATGACGGCAACACCGAGTGGCGCGAAATCAGCCAACTGCCTTTGCATGACGACGACGGTCGTGTGGCCGGCGTGCTCGGTATCTGGCGCGACGTCACCGAACAGAACCAGGCCGAGGAACGGCTACGGCGAACACTCGACGATATGGAGCGCTTCAATGAACTCATGCGCGGACGCGAACGCCGTACGTTGGAACTGAAGGGCGAGATCAACGACCTCCTCCAGCAAATCGGCAAACGGCATAAATATCGTACAACCCTGGAAGATCGTTCATGACCAGACAGGAGGTAAAGCGCCGCTATGGGCGGTTTGGTTTAGCGGCAGCCGTCTATATTATCGGTGTTGTGATCGCTTGTACGTGGTCATACCTTGAGCATCGGCAGGATGTGATGCACGAAATCGATTCCGCGCTCGTTCATGCGGCTTTTGCCGTGCGCGAAATCGTCGAAGACGGCACTGCTGAAACCCTGAACCTGCTCGACGGAGCCGATGCACCCGATTACCTGGTACGCCAGGCGCAGCTGGGCCGTCTGGCACAGCAATCCGGTCTCGAGCTGCTGGGTGCGGCGTTCCACCAACATAACGAAACCTATGCGTTGATCGCCGCATCCGGAAATCCCGAAATCATTCCTGCTGGCGACATCAGATATGGCGACCCGCTCCCTTTGCTCGTCAAACGCAATGTGCTGGACCTGGCCCGCTCGAGCGATCAGGGCACCGCTTTGCTGAACATCCATCACCTCGATTACGGCCTCTTTCG
>JABDQT010000125.1 GCA_013042165.1 Kiritimatiellales bacterium
CCTGCTCCGTGCATGCCGAATTCGGGCTGACCGATTCCGCGCAGGTCGATGCCGTGCTCAGCGACATCGGTTTGGAGGGCTGTGATGGCGGACTGCTGATCATCCGTCGGATCATTACCGAATCTTCGAGCAAAACGCTGGTCAACGACGAATCGGTAACCCTGCAGGTACTCAAGCGCCTGGGCGAGGTGCTGGTCGACATGCACGGCCCCTACGACCATCAATCCCTGCTCGACCCGGCCGTGCAACTGGAAATTCTCGATGCCTTTGGGCAGTTGGATCAGACCAAGGCGGCCTACGCATCCGAGTACGGAAAATACCGGGAGATCCAGAAACGCATCGACGCCCTTAGTTCCGACAACGAAGAGGATCTGGAGCGGCAGATCGAATTTCTCGACTACCGGGTCAACGAAATCAAAACGGCCAACCTTACCGTCGAGGAAGAGCAGCAGGTCGAAGAAGAACACAGCATGATTGCGAATGCCCAGCAGGTCATCGAGCTCGCCAATGGCGCGGTTAATGCCCTGACCGAAGGCGAGGGATGCGCGTTCGACGGACTTGTATCCGCGCAGCAGGCGCTCAACCGGCTGGTCAAGCTGTTGCCCGAAGCGGAGGAGTGGCATGACGAAATTGAACACGCCGTTACCGCCGTACAGGAGGTGGTCCGCTCCATCGAAAACTCGGCCGCCGGAGTCGATTCCAGCCCGGAGCGCATGCAGTGGCTCGACGACCGGCTCACGACCTACCAGACCCTCAAGCGCAAATATGGTGCAACCGTCGAAGAGGTGCTTGAAAATTGCGAAAAATGGATGCAACAGCTTTCCGACCTGCGCGGACGCGATGTAAAGCGCGAGGAACTGCAGGCCGAACTGGATGAACTGCTGAAAATACTGAAAAAAGCCGGACGGGAGCTCCGATCCAAACGCGAAAATGTGGCCGACCATCTTTCCGAGTGCATCACCCGGGAGCTGGTTGATATCGGCTTCGAGCATGGATTCTTCGATGTGCAGCTTGCTCCCTGCGAGCCGGGGCC
Source organism: Kiritimatiellales bacterium (assembly GCA_013042165.1). Classification (GTDB taxonomy): domain Bacteria; phylum Verrucomicrobiota; class Kiritimatiellia; order Kiritimatiellales; family Pontiellaceae; genus Pontiella. The sequence goes on from JABDQT010000125.1 coordinate 1,034, forward strand.
ATCCGGCATGGACGAGATTGAATTCGGCTTCGCGCCCAATGCGGGCGAGGACATGCGCCCGTTGCGGACCATCGCCTCCAGCGGCGAAATCTCCCGCGTCATGCTCGCCACCAAGGCCGTGCTTGCGAAACAGGACCGGATTCCCGTACTCGTTTTTGACGAAATTGACGCCAACGTCGGCGGCGAAATCGGCGGTGCCGTCGGGCGCAAGCTCGCCCAGGTGGCGGAGTGCCATCAGTTGATCTGCATTACGCATCTGCCGCAGGTCGCCGCCTGTGGAACGACACACCTTGCGGTTTCCAAAAAGGTCGAGGAAGGCCGTACTTATACCGAGGTGCAGCTGCTTGATGACGAAACGCGCCCAGAGGAAGTCGCCCGCATGCTTGGCGGAAAAGACAGCACCAACGTCACCCTTCAGCATGCAAAAGAAATGCTCGGAAAAGAGTAGGGCTGACTATCCCTTGTCCGCTGCGGACGCGTGGGGACACGCGTCCCTACCTTTTGACCAGACCGATTAGTTCCTTCAGCATCGGCGTCGTTTTGTCTGCGTCGAGCACAGGATGCCGGCCGGCGACGGTGAGGTAGTCGCGGTCGGTGGAGAGCATCACCTGACGATTACGGACAACAATGGATTTGATGCCTCTTTCGGCGGCGACGATGCGCAGCTCGGCGATGAGCATGAGGCGCTGCACCTCTTGGGGCAGCTTGCCGAAGCGATCCTTGATCTCGCGCTTGATCAAAGAGATTTCCCGCTTTGTGGCGAGAGCGGAGATGCGCTGGTAGAGCCGCAGGCGCAGATTTTCATCCTCGATATACTCATAAGGAATGAATGCGCCGGTTTCGCGGTTGCCCGACTTGGGCGAAAGGTCGAGAAAGTCGATCTTAACCGCCACATCCATCAACGGCGGCGGCGTTTTGCCCTGCAGGATGGCGATCGTTCGTTTGAGCAATTGGCAGTAGAGGTCGAAGCCGATGGCAGAGATGTGGCCGCTCTGTTTGGCACCGAGCAGATTGCCCGCGCCGCGCAGCTCGAGGTCGCGCAGGGCGAGCCGGAATCCGGAGCCGAGGCCGGTGTAGCGCTGAATGGCGTTCATGCGGTCACGCGCGGCATCAATCATGTCGCCCCCCGGCGAGAGCATTAGGTAGGCGAATGCCTTGTGGTTGGAGCGGCCTACGCGGCCGCGCAGCTGATAGAGGTCCGACAGCCCGAAGCGCTCGGCATTCTCCACCAGCAGCGTGTTGCAGTTGGGAATATCGACACCGCTCTCAATGATCGTAGTGCAGAGCAGGACATCGAAGCGGCCTTCGACAAAGGCATGCATGATTTCGGAGAGCTCCTTTTCGCCCATCTGGCCGTGTGCCACGGCGATGCGCGCTTCGGGCACCAGGGCACGCAGCCGGTTGTCGACGAGATGAATGGTCTTAACGCGGTTGTGCAGATAGAACACCTGTCCGCCGCGGTGCAGCTCGGCGCGGATGGCCTCGGCGATGATCTCTTCGTCGTAGGGAATGACATTGGTGTCGACCGGCTGGCGTTCCTGCGGGGCGGTCTTGATGGTGCTGAGATCGCGCACGCCGGTCAGGCTCATGTACAGCGTACGCGGAATCGGCGTGGCCGACATGGTAATCACATCAACCTGTTTACGCAGTTCCTTCAGGTGCTCCTTGGCCGTGACGCCAAAGCGCTGCTCTTCGTCGATGATGACCAGCCCGAGGTTGTTGAATCGGACGTCCTTGGATAGCAGGCGATGCGTGCCGATGAGAATGTCGACTTCGCCCTCTGAGGTCTGGAGGAGTGTTTTGTTTTGCTCGGCGCGGGTGCGGAAGCGGCTGACCATGTCGATGCGGATGGGGAATGCGACCATGCGTTCGATAAAGGTATCGTAGTGCTGCTGGGCGAGTACCGTGGTGGGCACGAGCACAGCGACCTGCATGCCGTCCATCACCGCCTTGAAGGCCGCGCGCATGGCCACCTCGGTCTTGCCGAAGCCGACATCGCCGCACAGCAGCCGGTCCATCGGGCGCAGTTTTTCCATATCGCGTTTAAGTTCGTCCGAGGCTGACAGCTGATCGGGGGTTTCGGTATAGGGAAAGGCCGCCTCGAACTCGGCCTGCAGGGCGTTGTCGGGCGAGAAGCGGAAACCGCGTTTCGCCTGCCGCTCGGCCTGGGTCTGCAACAGCTTGGCCGCAAGGTCCTGCACCGCTTCTTCTGCACCGGCCTTGTCGTTACGCCATTTGCGTCCGCCGAGTGTGTGCGGCTTCGGAGTCTGCTTGCCCATGCCTTTGTAGCGGGTGAGCAGATGCGCCTGCGTGACAGGCAGATATACCTTTTCGCCCTTGGCATATTCGATGGCCAGCACCTCCATGCTGCGACCGCTGAAGGTGGTCTCGACGATGCCGAGATATTTGCCGACACCATGCTCGACATGCACTACAAAATCACCCGGTTGAATATCGGCCACTTCGGACACGCGATCCTGTTGTTTGTGGAATCGTTTGGCGGAGCGGGCATGGGCGCTGCGGTTCGTGTGGTATGCGTAGAAATCGCTCTCCGTCACAATCAGGATTCTGCGGGTGTGGTCGATTGCGCTTTCATGGATCACCCCCTGATGGAGTTTCAACGACCGAAAGCCATCCAGCCCAGCATACAGTTCTTCAAAGCGCGTCCGTGTTCCATCGGTTTCA
>JABDQT010000127.1 GCA_013042165.1 Kiritimatiellales bacterium
GACGCCCGGATGGCCTCATCTCGTTTTCCTGCGTGTGCTTTGGATACGATAGCGTTCGATGAAACTTTGATCAGCCAAGCGCCTCAGATCACGATTCTGGGTCCAACCTCTTCCGGCAAAGGGAAGACGGCTGATCATATTACGGCTACCGGGCAAAAATTGCTGACCGATTGACGCCCCTTTGAGAAACATCTCGTAAACGAACCGACTGCGTATCAGGTAGGACCACACGGTGAAAGCAGCCTGTTCCGCCCTGCTCCTGATACGGACGTTCCAAGAGGAGTCCCCTTCAGCCAGTTTAGCGCGTAGCAGAAGAAGCATGCGGGGAATATCGATATTGACCGGGCAGGCCGGCATGCAGGCCCCGCACAAAGACTCTCCCAGACAAAGATCAGCAGCTTGGTTGATCCCCGTAAGTAGCGGGGTGACCACCGCGCCGACCGGTCCCGAATAGGCCGAACCATAGGCATGGCCGCCGATCTTCCCGTATACCGGGCACATGTTGAGACAGGCCCCGCAACGGATGCAGCAGAGCATCTCCCTGAAATCCGGATCGGCCAGGATTCGACTGCGTCCGTTGTCGACGATGATCAGGTGAAACGCCTCGGGTCCGTCGGTGCGCCCGTTTTCTGCGGGCCCGCCGATGTAGCTCACGTAGCCCGCCATTTCCTGTGCTGCCGCGCCCATGGACAAAAGCCTGAAGAGAATGGCGTGGTCGTTGAGGTCGGCAACGATTCTTTCCATGCCCATGAATGCCACATGCACCCTCGGCAAGGTCGTGGCCATGCGGATGTTGCCTTCATTGGAGACCGTGGTGATATGCCCGGTTTCGGCACAGGCGAGATTGCATCCAGAAATTCCCATATCCGCGTCGAGGAATTTTTCGCGCAGCGCCCGTCTGGCCGCAAGCGTCAACGTGGGCGGATCATCCGTGTAGGGGATGCCAAGTTTATCCGCAAAAAGGCGGCCGACCGCTTCCCGGGTTTTGTGTATGGCCGGTGCGATAATGTGCGACGGTGCTTCGCCGGCAAGCTGCACGATGTATTCCCCGAGATCGGTTTCCACCGTCTCAATACCGGCGGCCTCCAGCGCCGGATTGAGCCCGATCTCTTCGGTGAGCATCGACTTGCCTTTGACCGCCAGGGAGACGCGATGGGTGCGGGCAATCTCGATGCACCGCTTTACTGCGGTGTCGCCGTCAGGGGCAAAATGAACATGTCCCCCGTTTTTTTCTATCTTATCGGCCAGCGCGTCCAATAAGATATCGAGGTTTTCGATGGCTTTCATTCTGATCGCATGGCCCTTGAGCCGCAGATCCGGGCCCTCCGGGAATCGGCGGTAACCCTCGGCCGCCCCCCGGCCGAGGCGCTGCTGAAGGTTTGCCAGGGCCCGTTGCAACACCGGATCGTTGATCGCTGCTTGTGCGCTGTGTTGATATGAAGCGGGTTTCAATCGGCTGCTCTTTTCATCGATGTATGGGTCGCCATCGGTACTCGCGAAGGTTCGGAAGTTCGGGGTTCAAAACCGTTGAACTCAGAACGGAGAACGCTGGACTAGAAAAACGGACCAGTGTCAACCGGCCAGCAGCTGTGCCAGGTGGATTGTTTTCACCGGAGACCCGATCCGGCTCAGTCTTCCCTGGATGTTCATCAGGCAGCTGATATCGCACCCAGTGACGGTATCTGCGCCGGAAGCAAGGATATGGCTTATTTTTTCGTCAACCATGGCGACGGATATATCCGGGTATTTAACGGCAAACGTGCCCCCGAAACCGCAGCATTTGTCTGCCTCTTTCATCTCGATCAGTTCTGCACCCCGGATGTTTCGGATCAGACGTCGCGGTTGTTCGGCGACGCCCAATCCCCTTAAGAGGTGGCAGGAGTCGTGGTAGGTCACCTTGCCGTCGTAACCGGCGCCCACATCATCGACACCGAGGACGTCCACCAGGTATTGGCTGAGCTCAAATGTTCGTTGGCCGACGCGCACAGCCCGGTCGAACCACTTTTCATCGCTTTTAAAAAGCTCGGGATAGTGGAGTTTGACCATACTGACGCATGATCCGGAAGGACACACGATCACGTCGGCATCCTCGAAGATTTCAATGAATCGCCTGGCCGCCGCCCTGGCCGCCTTGCGATAACCGGCATTGAACGCCGGCTGCCCGCAGCAGGTCTGATCGACGGGGACATGCACCGACAGGCCAAGCCGGTCGAATAGCGCCACCATCGCCTCACCCACGTCGGGGTAGAGGCTGTCCACCAGGCATTGCACAAACAGGGTTACGCGCATTTTATCAACTTTCATACACACAAATATTTATTTCGCACCGCGTCGTTGCAGCTTAGATCGTCACGGGTGCCATGATACTGGATGGCCCCGTTGTCGATGACATAACCG
>JABDQT010000130.1 GCA_013042165.1 Kiritimatiellales bacterium
GTGTTACATCGATTGGGACAAGTGCGTTCAACCAGTGCGACAGCTTGACCAGCCTCACCATTCCTGATGGGGTTACCTCCATTGAAGGTTTTGCTTTTGCCTACTGTGACAACCTGAAAGATATTTACTATAAGGGAAATCTACCGATTGCATCATCGAATGTTTTTTACGGAGCTACAGTTACAAATTATTACCTGCCTAACAAAACAGGATGGGAAGAGGAATATGCAGGTATAACAACAGTGTTGTGGAACCCATTGATTCAAACCGGCGATGGAAACTTGAGCGTACAGACTAACGGCTTTGGGTTTAATGTCACAGAATCTAAAAGCGGGCTAGTTATAGTAAAAACCTGTACGAATCTCGCCTATGACACATGGATAGCCATACAAACCAATACTATGAACAACGGATCGTTTGAATTCAGCGATCCCAGTTGGACAAATAATTCAATGCGTTTTTATCGACTCTCAATGCCGTAAGTAGATAAAAAATTCCAACGAGCCATCTGAGGTTGTCCGTCAACGTAAAAACTGACTTTCTATAGGCCCGTTCAGCCTAATGGCATCAGGGTGTTCGAGCATGATTTTGATTAATCCGGATCCCCGCCTTTTGAGCACACTGATATAGTGCAGCTCATCGTAGGGAACCCGCTCCTTCCAGCATCGATACAGGATTCGGATCCATTTGGCTGTTGTTTGGCTCATAGAGCCAACTCTACAACATGCAACTGGTGTAGCGTCGGCTCTGCAAGCCGAGACCTTGGTGACTTGGCGCGGGATAAATGCGTAAGGTGCGTGAGCCTGGAGCATTTTCCGTTCCGTTTGCCTTCAAGGGAGGCGAAGCGCCTGCGTTACGTACCGCCGCCGTCTCGGCGGTAACGACACATTAAAGCGAAGCTGCCCTAGTCGGCTCTCGCATCGCTGTTTTCCATGAAATTGATGAAGGAGCGGTTGGCGACGCGGTGTCCACCGGGCGTGGGATAGTTGCCGGTGAAATACCAGTCGCCCTTATGATTCGGACAGGCTTCGTGCAAGCCCTCGACACTTTGGTAGATAATCTGCACCTCGGCATTCATTCCCACCGGCGTCAGGATCTGTCCGATCTTCTCCGACACCTGGTCATCCGTGAAATATTCGAATAGACGCATCACCTGGTTTTTTGCTTCGGCCTGGGGCTTTTTCTCATCCTCTTTGCACGCCTCGTAGATTTCGTTGAGCACATGATCCCGTCCGGTTTCCTTCATCAGCGCAACGCCTGCCTCGAACGCGATGAAATCCTTCATCTTGGACATGTCGATGCCGTAGCAGTCGGGGAAACGGATTTGGGGTGCGGATGAAACGATGACCACCTTCTTCATTTTCAGCCGATCGAGGATGCGGAGAATGCTTGTGCGCAGGGTTGTTCCCCGGACAATCGAGTCGTCGAGCACCACAAGTGTGTCGGTTTTCTTTACAATGCCGTAGGTCGTGTCGTAGACCTGCGCCACCAGATCCTCGCGGTCGGTATCGGCCGTGATAAACGTCCTGAGCTTGGCATCCTTGGTCATGAGTTTTTCGACGCGGGGCTGGAACGAGAGCAGCTCGTCGATCCGCGCGGCGGTCAGGCGGTTCTCCTTGAGCAGATGATATTTCATCCGTTCGCCGACCATATCCTTCACGCCTTCCACCAGACCGAGAAAGGCGGTTTCAGCCGTATTGGGAATGTAGGAGAAAACCGTATTGTCGAGATCGTAGTCCACGGCTTCCAGTACCCGCTGCACCAGCGAGCGGCCGAGGTTCTTGCGTTCCTGATAGATATCCTTGTCGGTACCGCGCGAAAAATAGATGCGCTCGAATGAGCAGGGCGTTTTTTCACGGGGCTGATTGACCTCGTTCATCATTACTTCGCCGGTGCGTTTCACCACCAGCGCATGGCCCGGGGTGATCTCCTTGACGGTCTCGATCGGCACATTCAACGCCGTCTGGATCTGCGGGCGTTCGGAAGCGATCGCAATAATTTCCTCGTCCTGATAATAGAACGCCGGCCGAATGCCGTTGGGATCGCGCAGGATGAACATATCACCGTGGCCGATCATGCCGCACATCACATACCCGCCATCGAATGACCGCGTGGCCTTTTTGAGAATGCGGTAGACATCCAGCTCCTGAATGATCCGTTCCGTGATCTCTTTGCGGGTCATCCCCTCCTTGCGGTATTTACGGAACAGAAAGTCATTGGCCTCATCGAGGAAGTGCCCGATCTTTTCGAGCACCATGACGGTATCGGTCTTGTTGCGCGGGTGCTGGCCGAGTTCCACCAGCATATCGAACAGCTCCTTGTTGTTCGTCAGATTAAAATTGCCGGCCACCACCAGATTGCGGGTCATCCAATTGTTTTGACGCAGGAATGGATGGCAGAATGATTCGCCCGCGGCGCCATGGGTTCCGTAGCGCAGGTGCCCAAGCAGCAGCTCACCGGCGAACAGCACGTTCTGTTTTACCCACTCCCCGTTCTGATATTCGATCGGGTGGTTTTCCCGTGCGGCGGCAAATGCATTCACAATCCGGGTGCGCACCTGCATGATCGGATCCTTGTCCGCCGACCGGGTGCGGAAGATGTAAGGCACGCCTGCAGGCATATCCAGTTTGATGGAGGCCACACCGGCGCCGTCCTGGCCGCGGTTGTGCTGTTTTTCCATCAGGAGAGTGAGTTTATTGACCGCATACATCGGGGTGCCGTACTTCTCGATGTAGTAATCCAGCGGCTTCAGCAGGCGGATGGCGGCAATGCCGCATTCGTGTCCGATCCAATCGCTCATAACATACCGTCCTCGGGTTATGTAAGGGTTTGATTAGGAAAGCGAGCACCGTGCCCTAGAAACCCGGTGTGGTCAAGCTTGGCATAGTATTTACTGCTATCTGATAAAGGGGTTGCGCGCACGGTCGCCAATCGCCATATTTTCAGTCGTTTTTTGAACAATTAACGGCTGGAAACGTCTAGTTTTAAAATCATCAGTAAAGGAACCCGAAGCCATGTTTATGTATTTCGACCCCATGTATCTCTTTTTCATGATTCCGGCACTCATCGTAGCGGGAATCGCATCGGCCAAGACCAAAGGCACGTTCAATAAATACAGCCGGGTGGCGGCGAGTTCACGACTTACCGGTGCGCAGGCGGCGCGGCAAATGCTCAATGCCGATGGCCTGAACGATGTTGAGATCCGGCGGGTGCGCGGCTTTCTATCGGACCACTACAACCCGATGAACCGAACCCTCAACCTTTCCCCGGACGTGCACGACGCGCAATCGCTCTCCGCCATTGGCGTGGCCTGCCACGAAGCCGGACACGCCCTGCAGCATGCCACCGGCTATGTCCCGCTTAAGTTCCGCAGCGCGATGGTGCCGGTTACGCAGTTCAGCTCCTACGGTGCATATATCTTCATCCTGCTCGGCATGTTCATGCAGAGCATAGCCATGGCCCAGTTTGGGGTGGCGTTGTTTGCGGTCGGCTTCCTGTTCGCGCTCGTGACCCTTCCGGTGGAGTGGGATGCCACGGCACGCGCCAAGCGGCAGATGGTAACCGACGGGATTGTCCAGCCTTCGGAGGCGCAGGATGCCGGCAAGGTACTGGATGCGGCTTTCCTCACTTACGTGGCCGCCGCCGTGTCCGCCCTGCTCACCCTGCTCTACTACATGATGCGCCTCGGATTGCTCGGCGGACGTGATGATTAGAAATGGTTTTTAGACAGGATTAACATGATCTGCTGGATCGAATCCTGTTCTCATGGTAGGGATGGCTGTCCCAGTCGTCCGCGCTCCGCTTTGCGAGGGCGCCCCGTCTTCAGCAAGGCGGCGCTCTCGGGACAGAGCGCCCTACCTTTTGCCTTCATGAAAAAAGCGGTCGCAGACCCGCAATTCAAAAATCAAAAATCAAAATTCAAAAATACTATCATCCACCCGCCCGTTTCACGGTGTAGCCGAGCTGTTGCAGTTCGGCCATGAACAGATCGCGATGGTCGCCCTGGATCTCGATAGTACGCCCCTTGACTGTGCCTCCCGTACCGCATTTCTGCTTGAGGGTTTTCGCGAGGTCCTTGAGGCCCTCGGGATGCAGCGGAATGCCCGTGACGACGGTCATGCCCTTCCCCTTGCGCCCCTTGGTTTCGCGCCCGACCCGCACAATGCCGTCCCCTTTGGAAACAGCGGGCTTTTGCTTTTCGGGCTTGATCCGCCCTTTGTCGCTGGAAAAAACAATATCCAGATCGTCGAAGCTTCCCATTTCAATCTCCTTGCAACAGGTTTTCTTTTAGACAGGATTCAAAATCATACCTCGCAGAGCCGCAGCGCTCGCAAAGAAGTTGATTCGGTATACTCTGCGGCCTATTTTTCCACCAGCTTTGTTCCGGCATCGGTGAATTCAATCAACCGTTTCTTATAGAGTGCGCCGATCGCTTTCTTATAGGTCTTTTTACTGACCCCGAAAAGATCATTGATCTTGGCCGGCGGTGATTTCTCGGTGATCGGCATGAATCCGTCATTCGCCTTGAGATGATTTAGAATAATGTCGGTCAGCAGGGTTACTTTTCGTAGCCGGGTTTCTGGAGGCAAAGATCAATCCGGCCGTCGGGACGCATCTGTTTGATAAATCCCTTCAGCCGCTGGCCACGCTCCAGGTTTTGAAAAATCTCGTTAAAGAACACCATGCCCCAACGCTCGTTGTTGATGATGGCCTTATAGCCCAGATCGGTTTTCTGCCAGACCATCAGATCGACCTCTTCACCG
>JABDQT010000141.1 GCA_013042165.1 Kiritimatiellales bacterium
GCCCACAGGCTTTCCCTTTAAAGTGGCGGATTTGGCGGGGAGCTTGTCCGAGGCGTCTGTATATCAGCACCGTCGCCGCGTGTGCGACGTCGGCTTCCTGCGACAGCCCTATCGTCGCCCGGATGGAAAAATTGGTTATCGCTGCCCCGCCGAACCCGTAGCGGCTTATGTGGCCAAGGGCGGTCGGGAAGAGGATGCCGTCGGACGCAAATGCCTCTGCAATGCCCTGGCTGCGAATATCGGCATGCCGCAGCATCTCTCTGATGGAACCTCTGAAAAATGCCTCGTTACCATGGGTGACGATCTGGCCGGTATTGGCCGCTTCTGTTCGCCCGAGTCAACGGACTATTCAGCTGCAGACGTCATCCGTGTAATGCTCAACGCTTGAGCACTTGCCGAGAGAGATCGACCAGTGTACGGATCAACCGGAGAATCCGAAGATCAGCCCTGCCACTGCGGTCAAGGCCATTGCGAGCACACCCCAGAAGCAAACGCGTAAGGCGCCGCGAACCGGCGAGGCCCCTCCGGCATAGGCCGCCAGCGAGCCCAGGGTACCCAGCATGATGATGGCTAATGCCGGAACAAGCCACAGCAGCGCTGAACAGGGAGCAACAACGGCGCTCAGTACCGGTATAACGGCGCCGATTGAAAAAGCAAGAGCCGACCAGAACGCAGCTTGAATGGGGTGGGCGCTCAGTTCGTCGGTGATGCCGATTTCGTCGCGTGCATGGGCTTCGAGCGCATTGTGTTTCATCAGTTGTCGTGCCACCTCGAGCGCCAGCTCCAGATCCAGCCCGCGCTTGCGGTATATCGCGGCAAGCTCCATCTCTTCTTCCTCGGGATTGTCTTCCAGCGCCTGTCTTTCCATCTCCAGATCGGCGCGTTCCGTGTCCTCCTGCGACTTGACCGAAACATACTCGCCCGCCGCCATCGACATGGCCCCCGCCACGAGACCGGCCGTGCCTGCCAGAATGATGCTCTCCTTGCCGGCTCCCGAGGCCGCAACGCCCACGATCAGGCTGGCGGTCGATACGATGCCGTCGTTGGCGCCGAGCACAGCCGCCCGCAACCGGCCGGAACGATGGATTTTATGACTTTCAGGATGAGAGGAATACATGCGCAATTCATAACGGAATGCGCGGATCGGGCACAGGGTTTTTGACGAATATCTTAACTTGCGCCAAACAGATTATTCATCATTCGACTCTGTAACGTACTGCCGTCTTCTGGTAAGGAGTGGGTATTGACAATCGATTCCGGCAAAATTCCTGGCTGGATAAAAACAAATGGACGTTGTGATTCAAAATATCGATTTGGTTGCCGGTTCGCCGGAAGAAAAGCGGATTGAAATAAAGCGCTATTTCAATGCGACCTTCACCCTGTATGAAAACTTGTTCGATACCTTGGCTTCGGACGAAGTATTCTACATGCGGCCGCAGCCCCTGCGCCATCCGCTCATCTTTTACTTTGGCCATACGGCCGTCTTCTTCGTAAACAAGCTGGTGCTGGGAAAGCAGCTGGATACCCGCATCAACGCCCGGTTTGAATCGCTCTTTGCGATCGGGGTCGATGAAATGAGCTGGGACGACCTGAACGACGAGCATTACGATTGGCCGGCCGTGGAGGAGGTCAGGCAATACCGCAACGAGGTGGCCGCCGCCGTCAACGAGCTGATTGATGGGATGGATTTTTCGATGCCGATCGGATGGGACAGCCCGATGTGGGTGATCATGATGGGCATCGAGCATGAGCGGATTCATCTCGAGACGAGTTCGGTGCTGATCCGGCAGCTTAAACTGGAGCAGGTGAAGCCGGTCGACCTCTTTCCGGCCTGTGCTGAAACCGGTCCGGCTCCTGTGAATGAACTGGTGCCGGTCGCCGGTGGAACCGTGACGCTGGGCAAGGATGCCGGACACCGCCTTTATGGCTGGGACAATGAATATGGCTGCGCCGAGTTCGACGTTCCGGACTTCGCCGCATCGAAATATCTGGTCTCCAACGGTGAATTCATGGAATTCGTCGATGACGGAGGGTACCGCACGGATGACTGGTGGGATGAAGAGGGGCTGGCCTGGCGCAACTACCATCGGGCCGGAAAACCGGAGTTCTGGTGCGGGGAGCCCGGAGCTTATCGCCTGCGGCTGATGACCGAAGAAATTCCGCTTCCGATGAACTGGCCGGTCGAGGTCTGCTGTCTCGAGGCCAAGGCCTTCTGCAATTGGAAGAGCGCCCGGACAGGACAAACCATCCGTATGCCGGACGAGGCGGAGTACCGTCGACTGCTTGAAACGGCGGAGCTGGATCGGGAGCACCACGAGGCGTCCATCCACGCCAACTGGAATCTGGAACATTTCGCCTCCAGTGTGCCGGTGGACATGTTTGCGCACGGCAAGTTCTATGATCTGGTCGGCAACGTTTGGCAGTGGAACGAAACGCCGATCTATGCGTTCGACGGCTTCCGGGTCCATCCACTCTATGATGATTTTACCGTCCCGACCTTTGACAACCGCCATAACCTGATCAAGGGTGGCTCGTGGATCTCGACCGGCAACGAAATCACCCTGCACAGCCGTTATGCATTTCGTCGCCATTTCTACCAGCATGCGGGATTCCGCTATGTGGCTTCCTCGAAAACGGTCCAAAAGGAGTTCGATGTGTATGAAACCGATGCGCTGATTTCACAGTATTGCGAGTTTCACTATGGCGATCCCTGTTTTGGGGTGCCCAATTTTTCAAAGGCAATCGCCCAGCTCGCGCTGCAGGCGGTGGAGGGGAAAGCCTGCTGCCGCGCGCTCGACATCGGCTGCGCGGTCGGACGAACCGCCTTTGAACTGGCCGGCTCCTTCGAGACGGTCGATGCCCTCGATTTTTCTGCGCGCTTTGTTCAGGTCGGCGTCCAGCTTCAACAGAACGGCCGCATTCGATACGAGCGGCAGGAGGAGGGCGAGCTGGTAAGTTTCATGGAACGGTCGCTCGAAGGCCTCGGTCTAAACGGACAATACGAACACATCCATTTCATGCAGCAGGATGCCATGAACATGAAGCCGGAATATACCGGATACGACCTCGTGGTGGCGGCCAACCTGATCGACCGGTTGAGTGATCCGGCGCGTTTTCTGAAGGAGATTCCCCGCCGAATGAATCCCGGAGCCGTGCTGCTGATTGCTTCGCCCTACACCTGGCTTGAGGAATTTACGAAAAAGGAAAACTGGGTGGGCGGTTTCAAGCGCGACGGCGAACCGGTCACATCGCTGGACGGCCTGCATGTTTTACTGGATGAGTTCTTCACGCATAAGGGCGAGCCGGTGGAGATACCGTTCGTGATTCGCGAAACGGCCCGCAAGCATCAGCATACGCTCTCCGAAGTGACGATATGGATCAGAAAATAATTTACGATTTCGATGCCGTGGTTTCCCGCGAAGGAACCTATGCGGAAAAGTATGACGCCCGCGAACGGTTTTTTGGTTCTGCGGAGGTCGAGCCGTTCTGGGTGGCGGATATGGATCTGCCCACGCCGGCCTTTCTGGTGGAACGGTTGCGCGAACGGATCGAACATCCGATGTTTGGATACACCGAGCAGTACGATGCAGTGTTCGATGCCATTATGTGGTGGATGAGAAACCAGCACGGAGCGGAGGTTGCACAGAACTCGATATCGCTCTCGCCGTCGGTGGTCACCAGCATATCGATGGCGATTCAGGCGTTCACAAAACCGACCGGCTCCGTGGCCGTACTCTCGCCGGTCTATGGCCCGTTTTTCTCATGCACGCAGCTCAACGGAAGAACGGTTGCCGACGTTCCTTTACTGGTAGAGCAGGGCCGGTTTGCAATCGACTACGAATCGTTGGAAGAGGTTTTGACCAGGCCGGAGGTCAGCTTGCTGCTGCTGTGCAATCCGCAGAATCCCGGCGGACGCGTCTGGAGCATGGAAGAACTCGATCAGCTGGCCGTACTGTGCCGCGATAACGAGGTTGTCCTGTTCAGCGATGAAATTCATTCCGACATCGTCTATCCGCCCGCCCGACACAACTCACTGCTTAACGTGGAATGTGCACGGGATATCGTCCTGATGGCGCATTCCATCGGCAAGACCTTCAATACCAGCGGACTTCAGTCTTCCTTCACCATTATTCCCGATCCCGGATTGCGCTCCCGCTTCCGGGCGGCGCAGGGCCGAGCGCATGCCGGCGATGTAAACCTGCTGGGGAAGGTGGCGCTGGCCAGTGCTTTATCACCCCCAGGGGCCGACTACAAACAGCAGCTGGTTGCCTATCTTCACGAGAATACGCGTCAGGTTTGTGAAAGGCTCCAACAGCTTGAGTCGGTTGAAGTCATGGTGCCTGAGGCAACCTTCCTGGTCTGGTGCGATTTTCGCAAATATGGGCGTTGGCAGGATATTTTCAAACGACTGATCAAGGAAGCCAATGTCGCGCTCTCCGGCGGCACGTTCTTCGGCCCCGCCGGCGAGGGCTGGTTCCGCGTGAACTGCGCGCATCCGCGCTCGCAGCTGCTCGCGGCGGTCGACCGCATGGTGACGGCGTTTTCCGGCAAATAAAAATGAAGACCATCTCCCATGCCATCCGGCTTCGAAGGGTGTTTTTGCAAAAGAATTACCGACTGATGCCCCTCTAGAGCTGAAAAAGGATGGCATGCGGCATCAATCCGACATACCAAAGCAACAGGGAGTTGCTGTCATAAGACACATGCCATAAACAGAATATAATAAACTTATAAATTAGATTCTCCGAAGATTAGCTTGCTTTTTCGGATCAAAATACCTATAAGCAACCAGTAATTTAGGGAGGCGATAATGAAAACGCTCTATGTGTCCTTGGCGGCATTTATTCTAGGTGTATCCTTTGCTCAGGCTACGGTCACCACGTACTTCACTGCGGCCGACATCAGCGATGATGGAAGCGGCCTCATGGGCTCTGCGGTGGCCGCGGTAACCACGGGTGCGGGCTACGTTGATGTTGCCATACGAAATACCTCTCCGCTTGGACAGCTTGGCGGCGACTACGCAACCCCATACATTACCGAGCTGGAATTTACCTTTCCGGATGGTTTGGTGGTGGATGCCAGCAGTCAGGTGATATCTGCGGCAGGGTCGTATTTCGGGCAGGGAACGGACGCGAGCGTACTCTATTCGGCAAGCTCCCAAGTGCTCAACTATTCGGTCGTGGATAGAGACGATCCCAAGGGAAAAATGAAGAAATGTCTGATGTCATACGCCGAAGCTGCGAATAACAGAAACGACAATAGCGTAGCGAGCTGGGATGTGCTGGATGGGGCATTGATACCTCAAGAGGACCGTGCAGTTGGCTTTCTGAAGCCTGTTCCGGACACCTATTCCGGTGCGGTTTTTGATACGGTGGTTTTTCACATCGAGTTTACGGACAACCAATATGTCGTAGATGAAAGCTTTTATGCGACACCCGAAACGCTCGTCATAAAATATCAGGGTGGTGGTGACTACAGTTACCATGCCTACAACATTCCCGAGCCAGCCTCGGTGACTCTGATGGCGATCGGAACCTTGGCAGTGATCAGGTTCCGTCGATCCTGCCCGGCATAGAGCGGAGCCTTTGCGCTATATTGATCTGGCAGGCGTTTCATCGTTCGCCAGCCTTTTCCAAAACCCACCGTGCGATAGAGCCGCCATACACATAGCGGTTGTTTGCTCTTCGGAGTTTCCGCCGGCACTTCTTCAGCCTGTCTTCTGTAAGGTTTCCAGTGGCTGCTCGAATCACCAGCAGTAGCTAAAATACCATAAGGAGACTGATCAATGAACAAAAACGTGGTTGATGCATTAAGGCAGGTTGTAGCCGATACGTACGCGCTGATTGGACAGACGCACATCTGTCATTGGAATGTCAGGGGTCCGTCGTTTTTTTCGCTGCACACCGCATTTGAACTGCAATACACGGAACTGTTTACGGCGGTGGACGAAATCGCTGAGCGCATTCGGGCACTAGGTGCGCTTGCTCCCGGAGGCTTGTCCAACCTTGCTGAGATGGCTGGAATTACCGAGATCGAAGAAGATGCATCGGCTCAGGAGATGGTCAATCACTTGGTCAAGGCCCATGAAAAGCTGCTGGCCGATCTGGCCACAGCCCGCGATCTGGCCGGTGAGGCCGGCGATTCTGAATCCGAGGATTTGATGATCGGGCGCATGCAGTTGCACGAAAAAACCGTGTGGATGCTCAAAAGCTATTTGGGCTGAATGGGATATGTATCCATGTCTGCGAAACGAGCAGGAATACCGGTTATTGTGGTCAGCATCTTTCATCTGTTTTCAGCCGGAGCCTTTGGAGTATCCGAGATGACCAGTTTCGCGAACCTTAATGACTGGCGGGTTGTCAATGATGGTGTCATGGGCGGAGTATCGCGAAGCGAACTGGAGCTTGCCGACGGCGACACTCTAGTCTTTCGTGGTGTGGTGTCATTGGAAAACAACGGTGGGTTTGCATCTGTGCGGCACGACTTGGAGTCTCTTGCTCTGAGCAGAAAAGATGGAATTATGCTCCGTGTCAAAGGTGACGGAAAAAGGTGTCAGCTTAGACTGCGCACCTCGGGGCGTTTTGATGGAATGGCCTACAAAGCCGATTTCCAAACTGTGCAGGGTCAATGGC
>JABDQT010000143.1 GCA_013042165.1 Kiritimatiellales bacterium
ATGTGTCACCGGTGACCTCGACACCCTGCGCATAGGTGAGCATCGGAATATCGAGGAAGTGCGCCACACCGGGGCCGACCTGGGCGGTATCACCGTCGATGGCCTGCTTGCCGAAAAGAATCAGGTCGACGTCTTCGAGCTTTTTGATGGCCAGGTGTATCGTATAGGAGGTGGCCCAGGTGTCGGCCCCGCCGAATTTCCGGTCGGAAACAAGAATGGCTTCGTCCGCGCCATGCGAGAGCGCCGTGCGGAGCGCCTCATCGGCCTGCGGCGGGCCCATCGAAATTACGGTGACCTTTCCGCCATGCTCGTCCTTGAGCTGCAACGCCATTTCGAGCGCGTTCTCGTCGAACGGATTGATAATGCTTGGAACCCCTGCGCGATTCAGACGATTGGTCTCGCGGTCGATCGTGACCTTGTCCGAATCGGGCACCTGTTTGATGCATACTACGATGTTCATGGACACCCCTTTTCCCGAGTTAAAAAATAAGGAAACAGGATATGCAAATGAACGGAGGCTCTCAAGGCCAAACACACACAAACCGAGCCGTCTTCCTTTGAACCCATCCCAAGCGATCCGACCCAACCATCAAACGAACCGATTGCTCATCACCCGTTCCATAACCGCCATAATGTGTGAGTAATATTATCATATTTTATTTAATATTAACATCTTACGCATATTGTGCTTGCTGAACAGTCATCCCAAACCGTAACATTCACGTATTGGAACGGGAGGTGTCCACATGAACACATGCAGGTCTCGAATATTCGGCGCGTTGCCCTTTTTTATTATGTTGCTCACATCCAGCAACGTCTTTGCATGGACGCCCAAACCGGTTGCCGACGATCCGTTGGTACGCATGCCCGGCACGCAGCCCGGTCAGGTAGTGGATCTGGAGTCCGACAAACAATGCCTCAGCTGCCATGGCGGTTTTGAAATGGACCACTGGAAAGGCTCCTTAATGGCACAAGCCAGCCGCGATCCCCTTTTCTGGGCCGGCTTGACGGTGGCGGCCCAGGATTCCATCTGGGCACTGGGCAACCCCAACGCCGCCGATCTCTGTATCCGCTGCCACTTTCCGATGGGCTGGCTCGATGGCCGCTCCGACCCGGTGAATGCGTCGCTGATGCGCGGCGAGGATTACGAGGGTGTCAGCTGCAAGATCTGCCACTATATGTATGATCCCAACTACCAGGCCACCTATGACGGTATCCGCGAGGGTAGCGATTGGGTCAACTACTGGGATGAGGTCGGGAATCTCTCAAGCGACCTTGATGCCACCCGGAATGCCGATGCCGAGGCAGCAGGCAGCATTCTATACTTCAACGGAAACAGTTTTTTCTCCAACAATGCCCCGGCCAGCGCAGGCTACACGGAAAACGGCGGCGGCCACATGTTTGTAGTTACGGACACCGGCGGCAAGAGGGACCGGAAACGCGGGCCCTTTGCCGATGCCAATGCCAAACACGAAATGCTCTACAGCCGCTATCATAAGAGCAAATATTTTTGCAGTACCTGCCACGACATTTCCAATCCGGCCCTTGCCAATCTTGCTTATACCAACACGGTGCCCGCCGACGGCACCACGATACTACCGACCGAATCGCAGCCGGCCTACAGCTACGCCCACGTGGAACGCACCTTTTCCGAATTTATGCTCTCCGATTTTGGCCTGCAGGGCGGAGCCGAGGGCACGGGTCCCTACAGTCCCGATCAGTTCGAGACATCCCGTACAGGAAACAAGATCGCCACCTGCCAGGATTGCCATTTCCGCGACCTGCCGGACGGCAACAAGGCAGGTAACTCCGGCGTTGTGCGCCCCTCCGGATCCACACCTCACCCGCTCAGCGGTGTGCCGGAACACCGGATGATCGGCGGCAATCTTTGGATTCCCTACATTTTAGCCAGCATCGAACCCACCTCACCCAACTATGACTCCGTTAATGAAAGTCTGCTGAAGCAAGGGCCGGCGGTACTGACGCTCGACTTTACTCAGGGAGAAGCCCTCGATCCCAATCTGTTGCTGGAAACCATTTCGCTTTCGGGACAGATGCTGCAGGATTCGATCTCCATGACCAATGCGAACTATAGCCTGGCTAGCAGCGAGTTCACCCTGCAGTTGCAGAATCATACCGCGCACAAGCTCATTTCCGGCTATCCCGAAGGCCGCCGCATGTTTCTTAACATCAAGGCGTATGCTGGCAATCAGCTGATTTACGAGATCAACCCCTATGATGATACCGTAGGCACACTCAAGGGATTGGAGCATTCTCAAAGCAGCCCGGAACTCGACGATTGGGAAGCGTATGTGGACGAGCTGGTCTACGAAGTCCACCAATCCAGCTCACTGCTGGGCGTGGACGAAACTTTCCACATGGCGATGGCGACCGAACGGTACAAGGACAACCGCATCCTGCCCAAGGGTTTCAGGATTGCCGAAGCCGCCGGCCGCCTGTGCGAGCCGGTCTGGCACGGTCACTCCGATGACAGCTTCCACTCGCCGAGCAACTACTACACGCAAGCCGAGTATGAAGGAGGCTATGACGAGGTCACCGTGGAATTACCTGCCGGCACGGAGCGGATTGAAGCCGCCCTCTACTACCAGACCACCAGCCGCGAATTCATCGAGTTCCTGCGCGATGAAATCAACGGTGTTGGCGGAACACTGACCGGCACCGGAGCGGGCGGTGATCCGGCCTATATTGCACAGACCGATCCCTTCTTCAGCGGCCTCGCCGCATGGGGCGACACCATATGGGGCCTCTGGACAAACAACATGAACGTTCCCGGCGCCGCACCGGTGCTGATGACTAACACGCTCGTGCAGCTCGATGTTTCGGATACCGACGGCGACGGCATTCCCGCCTATTGGGAGCTCGAGCACTTTGGCGGAACCACCAATGCCCCGGCCGGCATCGACTCCGATAGCGACGGGATCGACAACCTGGGTGAATACATCGCGCTCACTCTGCCGCACGACAGCAACTCCGTATTCACATTCACCGCCGAATTCAATCCTACAAACGGCGTCACGGAAGTGGTTGCTGAATTCGACTCTCATCGCTCCCGTGACTATGCCCTGGAAGAGACGACTAACCTCGTGCAAGCCGGGTCATGGAGCAATGTAAGCGGCAACGTGCGCGGCATCGACCGCGAAATGGACCTTGTCTCCACCAATGCAACCGATAGCGGCATGTACCGCATCAAAGCCAAACTTATCGGCACACCTTAAACATCGGACAGATAAATCCAATTCGGCCGCTTGCTGTGCAGCTCATCACAACAGGCCGCCGCAAATGACGCATGCTTCAGCTATAAATCGGTCTGCAAAGGCGGAAATCTGGACGTATGTGATTCATCCTTTCATGTCGCAAAACTGGACAGATCCGGGCTGGTTCGCATTTCTGAAAGAGAAAATTTGTTAGGTTTATTGCTATCTTGAAGCTTTTCGGTCCGGGATCGATCCATATTCGCTCGAAATGCGGTTTCGGCACACTCAACCCAACAATAGCGGCTTCTTTGGCACATGCATTGCTTTATTTATGTACGGAGCACCATGCAAGGGAGTCTGAATGACGAA
>JABDQT010000148.1 GCA_013042165.1 Kiritimatiellales bacterium
ATGTGGTGCATCGTATCACCCCATCAATATTCTGCCGTACCCGGCAATTTCCGATTTCACCAGGATAGAGTTCACACCCTTTCGGGCAGATTATGCATCTAATCTTTCTCTTCATCCTTTCCTATAGCCGGGAGGAGTGAATCCAATCCCTCGAATGCATTGAACCCCCCACCCTTAAACGAATCATCCGATGCCCCGCCAAAACCTTTCATCTTGTGCTTTTCATGTTCGTGATCATGGCAATAGACACACAGCAGTTCCCAATTACTTCCATCGGGTGGATTATTTTGATGATCATGATCCTTGTGATGAACCGTCAGTTCCTTAAGGTTCTTGCCGGAAAATTCCCGGCCGCAACTGCCGCAGACATGTGGATACAGCTTAAGCGCCCTGGCGCGGTAACCCTTTTCTTTTTCCACCATGTCACGGAGGATACGTTCGAATTTATCTTCTTTTTTCATTTCAGAGAATCTTCCAGTGCCGGTTGCAGGTCGGCGTGTTTAAATTGATAACCATTATCGAGCAGCTTTTGCGGAATCACCCTAGTGCTTGAGAGCAGTAGTGCATCCGCCATTTCGCCGAAAATAAGGCGCGCCGCAAAGGCCGGTAGCGGCATAATCACCGGGCGATGCAGAACCGTTCCTAAAACCTTGGTGAATTCCAGGTTAGTTACCGCATTCGGTGCAACCAGGTTTACCGGCCCGTGGATATTTTCATTCTCGATCAGAAAACGGATGATGCCGACCATGTCATAAAGACTGATCCAACTCATGTATTGTCTTCCATTCCCCAACTTGCCCCCACCCCCCATTTTGAAAGGCGGAAGCATTTTGGCAAGCGCCCCGCCCTTCTTGCTTAATACAATTCCGGTTCTGATTTTTACCGTGCGTATGCCGGCGCTTTCAGCTGGCAGCGTCGACTCTTCCCACTTCTCACAAACTGAGCTTAGAAACCCTGTGCCCGCCGCACTTTCCTCGCTTAGTATTTCATCATCTCTATCCCCGTAATATCCTATGGCCGAGGCGGAAATGAAAACTTTTGGTTTTGCGGGGCTTTTAGCGAGCTGCTCGGCAAGCTGGCGGGTGCCAACCACCCTGCTCTCTTCAATTCTCTTCTTTTTGGATGTATTCCAGCGCCCGGTGGCAATGCTTTCGCCTGCAAGATGAACGACCGCGTCAACACCCTCAAAATTAATGGGTTTCGTGAAATCTCTGGATAGGGCCTCTACACTACAGCCATCCGCTTCAAGATGCGCTTTGAGGGCCGACCCGACCAATCCGTGTGATCCTGAGATTATAACTTTCATCGAGACTCCTTGTTGATATGAATTATCATCACCACATGTACAATTGTATATCCAGTGTGAGGATTATGTGCGGGAAGCGGAGATTGCACAAGCCCAATAGAGGCGGCTGAGAGTTATGCTGTTCGGCCGCTATTTTTCGCAACACGTTGTTGACCAAAAATTTGCCGGGTGTAACTATCCGCATCCCAGTGAAGGTATTAAAACGATATGAAAAAGTCTTTATATAAAGTTATTGTGGTCGGTGGCGGGCATGCCGGTTATGAGGCCGCCTTGGCATCGGCACGTATAGGAGTAAAAACATTATTAATTACTCTAAATAAAGAACTTATAGGTAGACTTCCATGCAATCCGGCGGTCGGCGGGATTGCAAAGTCACACCTGGTTTCCGAATTGGATGCCTTGGGCGGTGAGCTGGGAAGAAATGCTGATTATACCGGAATTCAATATCGGATGCTGAATACGCGCAAAGGGCCGGCAGTCCAGTCCAATCGTATTCAATGCGACAAAGACCTCTTCCCTGTTCGAATCCAGGCGGTGTTGGCTATGCAGGATCAGCTGGATTTGCTCAATGATATTGTAACGGATATTCGAGTGAAAAATGGGCGCATATGCGGGGTCACCTGTCGCGGAAGCGGTGAAATCGATGCGGATGCCGTCGTCATCTGTACCGGTACATTTCTGCGCGGTCGTGTTCTGATCGGCATGAAGAGTATTCAGGAAGGACGCATGGGAGAAGAGTCCGCGGAAGAGCTCTCCAGATCCTTTAAAAGGTTTGGATTTGAGCTGGGAAGACTCAAAACGGGCACCCCACCCCGGATTCACAGAGATTCGGTTGAATATTCCAGGATGGAAAGGCAGCCGGGACAGGAGCCGCCGCCGTTTTTCTCACGTCAGGCGCGCAAGGAGTGGAAAATGTTCCACGTGGAACATGGCAGGCCCGATGCCGCTGAAATGAAGCGGTTGTTCCACGTGGAACAACCGAAGCTTCACCCATGGATCCCGGGAACTGATCAAATTCCATGCTGGCTGACCCATACCAATGAGAGAACACACCAGATTATTGCCGATAATCTCAAAAAAAGCGCCATGTATGGCGGTATGGTTGAGGGAACGGGTGTGCGATATTGTCCTTCAATCGAAGATAAAATAGTCAAGTTTTCCGGGCGTGATGCCCATCATGTCTTTGTTGAGCCGGAAGGCCGCAACAATATTCGCCTTTATCCCAATGGAACCTCCAATAGTCTTCCGGAAGATGTGCAGGAACAAATGATTCACTCCATCGAGGGACTTGAGCATGCTGAGATTCTGCGACCGGGCTATGCGATTGAGTATGATTATGCCGATCCGACCCAGCTATTTCACACACTGGAGACAAAAAAGGTTGAAAGCCTCTATTTTGCGGGGCAATTGAATGGAACGACCGGCTATGAAGAGGCTGCGGGACAGGGTTTTGTTGCCGGAGCAAATGCTGCAATGAAGTCGCTCGGGTGTGAACCGTTTACTTTGAGCCGCACCGAGAGTTATATCGGCGTCTTAATTGATGATCTGGTTACCAAGGGCACAGATGAACCATATCGCATGTTTACTTCGCGTTCAGAGCATCGCCTGACGCTGCGTCAGGACAATGTCTATTATCGACTGTTGGAAAAAACAAAGCAGCTCGGAATTGTTGAATCGAAGGAGATCGCTGAAATTGCAGCGATGTGGGATCAAATCGATCTCGAGGCAAGAAGACTGGAGAAGGTGTTTCATGATGGGAAGTCACTGGCGCAGATGCTGCGACGGCCGGAAAACCTTTATGCGGATCTTCCACAGGGCCGCTCGGATTTAGATGCGGAAGTTATCCGGCAGGTCGAGATCGAGGTCAAGTATGCCGGATATATCAAGCGGGAAAAGGAGCGCATAGAATCAGCTGCAAAGCAGGAAGGCCAAATTATTCCGGCCGACTTTGACTATGACCTTGTCCAGAGCCTGCGCTACGAGGCCCGGGAAAAATTAAAGAAAATCCGGCCGGAAAATCTGGGGCAGGCGTCCCGGATTTCGGGTGTCAATCCCTCCGATATTTCCATTCTTGGAATGTGGCTCAAACGTGATCGGATGGAGCAAAAAAAATAAATATATGACTTCATATCAGATTAATAAAAAAAGATAAAACCAACGCAGCAAGTGGTATGCAACTTCAACGCACAAATTAACCGGAAACAATAAAGACTTACAATAAAGAACATTACGTTCCTGCAATGGGCTGTTGATAGGGCCCGCCGGACGGTCCCTGATCGGTTATAAAAAACATGAAATGATCCTACC
>JABDQT010000152.1 GCA_013042165.1 Kiritimatiellales bacterium
CAATGACTCCCTCCTTCACATCGGCGCGGTTCGGCAGGCCGAGGTGCTCCTTCGGGGTGACATAGCAGAGCATCGAAGTGCCGTACCAGCCGATGACCGCACCGCCGATGGCGGAGTTGATGTGGTCATAGCCGGCCGCGCAGTCGGTGACCAGCGGCCCGAGGGTGTAGAACGGGGCCTCAAAGCAGTCCTGCAGCTGCAGGTCCATGTTTTCCTTGATCTTGTCGAGCGGCACATGGCCGGGCCCTTCGATCATTACCTGGCAACCGTACTCCCACGCAATCTTCGTCAACTCGCCGAGCGTCTTGAGTTCGGACAGCTGGGCCTCGTCGTTGGCATCGGCAATACAGCCGGGGCGCATGCCGTCGCCGAGCGAGAAGGTAATATCGTAGGCGCGCATGATTTCGCAGATTTCGCGGAAGTGGGTATAGAGAAAGTTTTCCTGGTCGTTATCGATCATCCATTTGGCCAGAATGGAGCCGCCGCGGCTGACGATGCCGAGCTTGCGCTCTTTGACGAGGGGAATGTCCTTGCGCAATACGCCGGCATGAATGGTGAAATAGTCGATCCCCTGCTCCGCCTGCTCGATCAGCGTATCACGGTACAGCTCCCAACTGAGTCCATCGGCATCGTCGTCAATTTTCTTGAGCGCCTGATAAAGCGGCACGGTGCCGATCGGGGTCGGCGCATTGCGGACGATCCATTCGCGGGTATCGTGGATATCGGCACCGGTGGAGAGATCCATCACGGTATCGGCACCCCACAAGGTGGCCCATTGCATCTTATCGACCTCCTCCTCGATGGATGAGCCGAGCGCGGAGTTGCCGATGTTGGCGTTGATCTTGGTGCGGAATTTCCGGCCGATAATCATCGGCTCGGCTTCGGGATGGTTGATGTTCAGCGGAATGACGGCGCGGCCGGCTGCGATTTCGTCGCGCACAAATTCCGGTTCGACCATTTCGCGGATAGCCACAAACTCCATTTCAGGCGTCACGATGCCCTGTTTTGCATAGGTCAGCTGCGTGACCGATTGTCCGGCCTTCGCGCGCAGCGGTCGGCGTTTCAGCCCATGAAAGGCCTTTTCGGAATTGGTGAGGATCTCGACGCCGGAAACATGCTCCTCCACATCGCCACGCTCAGCAATCCATTGACTGCGAATGGCGGGCAGCCCCTGCTTCAGGTCGGGCTCAAAGGAGGGGTCGGTATAGGGCCCGCTCACATCATACAGCCGCAGGTTTTCGTTGTCGCCATGCAGCTTGATTTCGCGAAAGGGCACGCGGATATCCGGGCGCGAGCCTTCGCGGTATGTTTTTTCAGATCGTGGGAAATATCTGCCGTAACCGCTCATAATCATATCACCTGTTTTTCTGGCCACAGATGAACACCGATCAACACAGACACTCCTCTTCCATGTTTTCAGCGTTGTTCCATGACTCATTTAAGCACGGGTATGTGGAACGGAAGGAGCAATCGCTTCCCTTCGCGGCATGACCCGCACAGGTTCCAAGGGTTGTACTCTCAGCCCCGAAACTCCGGAGCTCCCCCAGCGAACAAAACCGCACGCTACCCGATCGAAGAAGGGTTGCAAGCCAGAACGTCAATAAACCCGGCAACGGGGTTATTTGCGGGTGCGTTTCACAAGCGTCAGATAGCCGATGATGCCGTTGGAAATTCCGCGAGCAACATTTTCGCGATAGCTGGCGGTATTGAGCAGCGACTCCTCGTCCGGATTGGTCAGGAATCCGCACTCGACGAGAGCGGCAGGACACGGGGCGTTCTTGAGCACGGCGAAGCGGGCGCGGCGCAAACCGCGGTCGTCACGCTTGGCCGCTTTGACGAGATTGCTCTGAATGGAAAAGCCCAGGGCGGCATTGGCGGCATCGTGCTGATTGCCCTTCTGAGGGGATTTATCGCCGGGCTGGCCATAGTGGTTGCTTGAGTCGTATCCGGCCGCCGTCTGAATAAAGGTTTCAACTCCGCAGGCACGCGGGTCGCCCGCACCGTCGGCATGGATGCTGATGAACAGGTCGGCTCCCGTTCTGTACGCCAGATCGGAGCGTTGTTGCAGCGAGGGATAGGTATCGGAGGTCCGCGTCAGGCGGACATGGATCTTCTTGGCCTCAAGGTGCTTCTTGACGCGGGCCGAGATGTCGAGCACGACCGTCTTTTCATGGATCTTGCTCTTGCCGATCGCGCCGGTATCCTTTCCGCCATGCCCCGGGTCCAGCATCACGACCTGCGGCACGGGACCCTTTGCATGGGCATAAAAGCGCAGGATCGGGTCGATCCCTTTGCTGAAGTCGGCCTGCTTGATTCCCCAGCCGCTTCCGGCCTTGCGGCAGGGATAGTGCAACCAGACCATTACTCCATTGATCCATGCCCGGCGGCTGTTGGTCTCGAACTCAAGCTTGTTGTATTTGTTCTCCAGCGACACCATTTTGCCGAAGGTCGCCAGGCGCATGGAGTACAGACGCGCAATATAGGCCAACGGAACGGTTCCGCTTGTTCGACCACTCGCGCCGGCCGCTCCGGTGCCGCAGCCCGCGAACAGTGCGGCATGGTAGAGAAACAGCTTTCTGGTAACAGGATGCATATAACCTCCCTTCCAAGTTACTAAAAACGAATTGTGTTTGGAAAGAGCCGAATCCATGCGTTTTAACGAGCCGAATAGCGAATCCGCTCATCAAACTCATGCGGAGTACCGGGGCAGCGCACAGGACTGATTTCCCGGACGACTAGCGCTGCTGCCGGGCAATGTACCGCGCAATATCCTCCAGCTTGAGAAAACCGAGGGGGTGATTGCGGTCGTCGACCACCACGGCACGGTGGCGCGGATTCCGGCGCAACCGGTAGAAGGCCGACTTGAGGCTCCGGTTGTCTTGCAGCATCAGCATATCGTCGATGCACGATTCCAGCGATTCGTCATCATCCAGCTTGCGTTTGATGATGGAAAACATCGAGACCATTCCCACAA
>JABDQT010000153.1 GCA_013042165.1 Kiritimatiellales bacterium
ATGTGGCTGCCCGCGGCATCGACGTCGACGATATCACCCACGTCATCCATTATAAGCTGTCCGACGAAGTGGCGGCCTACACACACCGTAGCGGCCGTACCGCCCGTGCCGGAAAATCCGGAATTTCGATTGCTCTGATCAATATGCACGAGCGCCGTCGCATCACCGAACTGGAGCGCCGTAACAAGATCAAAATCAAGCTGGAAAAAGTGCCGGATGCCAAGGCCATCTGCGAGAACCAGTTGCTGGCACTGATCCATCGCGTGGTGGAATGCGATGTCAACGAAGAGGAAATCAAGGATTACCTTCCACCGGCCTATGAGGCGCTCTGCCATCTCGACAAAAAGGAGATCATCAAGCGGTTTGTCGCCACCGAGTTCAATCACTTTCTTGAATACTATCGAAACGCCGACGACATCAACGTCAAGCCGCGCCCGCAGCGCGAGCGCCAGGCCGGAGCACAGCGCTCCGACAATTCGAAGCGCAACCGCCGGATGCAGGCTTATGATACCAAACGCTTCTCCATCAACGTCGGTCGGGTGCACAAAGTCAACGCTGGCGCTATTGTCCGGCTGGTTTGTGAAAACTGCAGCGTGAAATCCAATCAGATTGGTGCGATCGATCTCGGACGCGACACGTCCTTTTTCGAAGTGTCCAAGGAAGCATCTGTAGCGATTCGTGAAGGCATGAGCAATCTCAAGCTTGATGGCCGCCAGGTGAGTATCCGTTCCGCCGGCGGGAAGGGCGGAGGCGGTCCGCGGCAGGGTGGCCGCCCCGAGCGCCGGAAGCAGCGGGATTAGACAAATGCTATCGCAGCAGCGTGTTGCGTATGTGTGATTTGCTGCCGTTCGGCCACCTCGCCTGGAAGGCCCATCTCAATTTCCCGCTGTTCTTGGTTTAACCGCTCCGGCTTTATGGCTATGGTGCCCGTTTTACTTGCATAACAGATTCTTTTGGGTGGAGTGTTGGCCATGATTTATCGGATTGAAATCGGTTTAAAGGACGGTGTGCCGGATGCGCGCGGCCGCGGCGTGATCCATCGGGCGGAAGGCGCGCTGAAGATGAAAATCGACGACTGCCGAACACGCGATGTTTACAAGGTGGTTGCTGAGATTGATGATGCCACGGCATCCGTAGTGCAGAAGACCTTTGCCGATCCGGTGGTGGCGGAATCCGCCATGGGACGCCTCGCTGCACCTGAATCTTTCGACTGGATGCTGGAAGTCGGCTTCAAGCCCGGCGTGACCGATAACGTCGGCCGTACGGCGCGCGGGGCATTGAAAGACGTGGTCGGCCGCGAACTCGCATGGGAGGAGCAGGTTTACACCTGCATCCAGTATTTCCTCTCCGGCGAACTCTCCCGCGAGAATGTCGAGCACCTCGGCAAGGACCTCCTCGCTAATAATCTGATCCAGACGATTGATGTGTTTTCCAAGCAAGAGTGGCTGGCGGCCGAACCGGACATGACCGCACCGGTTTTCGATGACCATCCCGATATCAACGTCAATATGATCGTACTGCCGGATGATGATGCCGAGTTGATGCGCATCTCGTCCGAAGGCATTTTGTCGCTTTCGCTTGAAGAGATGCGTGCCATCCGCGGTCACTACCTGCAGCAGGAGGTCCAGGCGCATCGCGCTGAAATGGGACTTCCCAGCTGGCCGACGGATGTCGAGCTCGAATGCATTGCCCAGACATGGAGCGAGCACTGCTCGCACAAGATTTTTGCCGGAACGGTTGAATACAAAGACGAAGAAACGGGCGAGACCGAAACCATCAATTCGCTCTACAAAACCTACGTCAAGGCCTCTACGAAAAAGGTCGCGGAATCGATCGACTGGCTGGTATCGGTCTTCACCGACAACGCCGGCATCGTGAAGTTCAACGAGGACCTGCATCTGGTCTACAAGGTGGAGACGCACAACTCGCCCT
Source organism: Kiritimatiellales bacterium (assembly GCA_013042165.1). GTDB lineage: Bacteria > Verrucomicrobiota > Kiritimatiellia > Kiritimatiellales > Pontiellaceae > Pontiella. The sequence continues at coordinate 1,933 of JABDQT010000153.1, forward strand.
CCGCACTCGATCCGTATGGGGGCTCCATGACCGGCATCGTCGGCGTCAACCGCGATCCGCTCGGTACCGGCATGGGCTCTGAGCTGGTTTCCAATGTCTGGGGCTACTGCCTGGGTTCACCTTTTTACAACGATGCCATTCCTGAAGGCTTGATGCATCCTCGACGCATCCGCGACGGCGTCCACGACGGCGTTATCGACGGCGGTAATCAGTCCGGGATTCCGTACAGCCGCGGGTTCGAGTGCTT
>JABDQT010000154.1 GCA_013042165.1 Kiritimatiellales bacterium
CCTATGAAGGCATCAACGGCATCGGAGTCTTGCAGGGGCTGAATATCGAGGCACAGGGCGACCGCGTGATCTTTTCCAAGACCCTTGCCGACGGCATTGTATTCGAGCGCACGATCGCTTTCACCAATGATTACCTGCTGGCCGTCAGAGACCGGTTCATCAATAGCGGCTCCACTTCGTGGAAAATGCCCGGTGCACGTATTCTCACCGGCCGCATGCGGAACCCGGCTGATATGAAAACGATGAAGGGCATCAGCATTCTCGGCGTCGATTCCTACACCCCCGCCGGCGGCATCAACTATTGGGGGCGCAAGCTGAATTCGCTTTTCAAGCAGGCCGACAAACCGGAAACCATTGATGCTGTTCCGGAAGAAATGCACAACGAAGTGGTCGACTGGGTGGCGACTAAAAATAAGTTTTTCGTTCAAATCCTGAGCCCGCAGGAGCCGGAAGCCACCATGTCCGTGCTTTCCAGCCGCAACATGAGTGAAAAGGGCATCGTGCCCACGAGTATCGCGGCGGCGCTGGTCTTCAACTCCGACACCCTGGATGCCGGCGAGACACTGGAACGCAACTACACCTGCTTTATCGGTCCCAAGAAATATTCCATTCTCAAGGCGGCCGGCAACAATATGGAAGGCGTCATGGAGTTCGAAACCATCGGATTCTGGTCGTTCATGAACTGGCTGATGGAGCCGGCCCGCAAATCCCTGCTCTGGACGCTGAACCTGTTCCATGGCGTGGTGCGCAACTATGGCATCGCCATCATCCTGCTGACCCTGCTGGTTCGCATCCTATTCTGGCCGCTGACCCATAAGAGCACGGAAAGCATGAAGCGCATGTAGGAGATCCAGCCCGAAATCAAGGCCCTGCAGGAAAAGCACAAGAAGGATCCCCAGCGTCTGCAGCAGGAGACCATGAAGCTCTATAAGGAGAAGAAGGTCAACCCGATGGGCGGATGCCTGCCGATGTTTGTACAGATTCCCGTTTTCATTGCCTTATTCACGGTGCTGCGCAACGCCATCGAACTGCGCTATTCCGGCTTCCTCTGGATCGCCGACCTCAGCCAGCCCGAAAATCTTTTCGCCGGCATGGTGCCCTTTATTGGATCGCTGAATATCCTGCCCATCGTCATGTCTGCCTCGATGATCTGGCAGCAGAAGCTCTCTTCGCCGGGAGCCGCCGCCACGCCGGAACAGCAGCAACAGCAAAAAATGATGATGGTCATGATGCCGATCATGATGCTGTTCTTCTTCTACACCATGCCCTCCGGCCTCGTGCTCTACTGGACCACCAGCAACCTGCTGATGATCGGCCAGACCGGCCTGCGCAACCTGAAGAAGAAAGTGGCCGAGGCGTAATCCCTACTGCGTAGTGCGCAGAGCAGTCGCGGGGTCTTCGAAGTGCTTGGTGCTTGGTGCTACGGATGGTGTGCAGCGGTCTTGCGCGTCAATACGCAATACGCAGTACGCACTACTAATGCACCTTCCTCAGGTGCGAAGGCAGGATGCGGAGCTGGTCGCGGTATTTGGCCACCGTGCGGCGGGCAATCTTGATGCCCTGTTCCTCCAGCAGCTTGACGAGCTTGGCGTCGGAATAGGGTTTCTTCCTGTCCTCATCGCGCACGATATCGGCCAGGGCGGCCTTGACGCTTTCGTTGGAAATCGATTCGCCGTTGGCGGTTTGCACCCCGGGGTTGAAAAAATATTTCATGCTGAGCAGGCCACGCGGAGTCTGCATGAATTTTCCGGCCGTGGCGCGGCTGATGGTGGTTTCGTGTACGTCCAGAAGCTCGGCGACCGTCTTCATGTTGAGCGGCCTCAGTTTTGAAACCCCGTGGTCGAAGTAGTCGCGCTGGATGCGTACGATTTCAACCGCAATGCGATAGATCGTATCCATGCGCTGATCGATGCTCTGGATAAACTGTTTGGATTTGGCAATCTTTTCGCGGATGTAGGTCTTCACCTCCTTGGAGGTTTTCGGATCCTTGAGCATCTGCAGGTACTTCTGGCTGATAAACAGGCTGGGATAGGGCTTTTTGTTCTGGGTGATTACATACTCGCCATCCTGCTTCACGATGATGATTTCAGGCGTAACATATTCGATGCGCTCTTCGCTGAAGTTGCGGCCTGGCTTGGGATCGAGTTTGGATACGGATTGAGCCAGCTCCTTAACACGGTCAACCGTAAGCCCCATGGCGCGCGCAATATCCTCGTATTTGTGCCGGCCCACCAGATCCAGATACTGATCGATCATCTGGTATTCCTGCGTATTTTCCCTGCCGGAGCGCTTCAACTGCAGCAACAGACACTCGCGCAGGTCACGCGCACCCACCCCTGCGGGATCGAATTCATGGACCGTATCCAGAATCTTGTCCAGTGTTTCGGCGGGGAAATTGGGCAGCGCCAGCAGATCCTCGACATCCAGCTGCAGATACCCGTCGTCATCGATGTTGCCGATGACGATTTCGGCAATCTTTTTTTCATAGTCGTTCAGGCCGGAGAGCGCCAGCTGGTCAAGCAGCTGATCATGCAGCGATGATGCTTCCGAGAGCGAATCCATCATGTACTGATATTTTTCCTCGGCCTCGGCACCGCCGGACACCTGACGGTTTTCGTAGTGGGTGTCGTTCCACTCTTCACCGAGTGCGGCCAGCTTCTCGATTTCATTGTCGAACTCTTCGCGCTCGACATCCTTCGTGCCCTGTTCGATCTCGATCTGTTCGTCCGGTTGCTCCTGGGTGGCTTCGAGTGTGGGGTTTTCGGAAAGCTCCTGCTGGATCATCTGCTGAAGATCAAGCAGGGGCATTTGAAGGATTTCCAACGATTGAAAAAGATGCGGTGCAAGCACCTGCTGCATCTTCATTTCCTGGCTGAGTATAAGTCCGGGTTGTGCCATGGATTGGAATCTACCGTTTCACTCGCATATCTCAAGCCAAGTTTGAGGAAGAATGGCATTAATTACTAGATCGCCAACACCCAGTGCTTCGTGCCTGGTTCATCCCCCTTAGCGTCTGCATCCTCCCATAAGGTGTCAGTCCTATTATTTTAGTATATTCCCTTTCGGCAGGAATGCCTCTGAACTGACTGAACACGTGATGCTAAAATAATAGGACTGACACCTTTTTTGTCTTTGGAACTTCAAACTTTTCATTCCAGCGGTTTTCCCTATTATCAGCCGCATCACTTCAGGAGACCCCTTTTCATGAGTTTGGAAGTTTGTGTTCTGGCCAGCGGCAGTTCCGGCAATTCAATCTATGTGGCCTCGAAACGTGCACGCATCCTCATTGATGCCGGACTGAGTGCCCGCCAGATCGCCTTGCGCCTCGGCCAGCTTGGGA
>JABDQT010000136.1 GCA_013042165.1 Kiritimatiellales bacterium
TTTCGGCAGTCATTTGAAGCTGCTGGCCGACCCCTCCGGCGAAAAACGTCTGGCGGACTTTTTTCCTGTCGCCGAGACAAGTGAACGGATCGTTTTAGCGGTCGGTCCCGAAGGGGGATGGACGGCGTATGAACTGGAAATGCTTCAGGCTCATGGCTTCCGGTTGTTTGGCATGGGCGACCGCATTCTGAGAACCGACACGGCCACCATCGGACTGCTTTCCATGCTTGCGGAACGCATGCGACCGGAATAAACAATCAAGGCATCAGGGAGAATTGAATGAAGAGTTTAATCAAATGGATTGCGGTTGGTTTTGGAACCGGCTGGAGTCCCGTCATGCCGGGCACGGTCGGAACGCTGGTCGGACTGCCGTTGGCATGGGGCGTCATGCAGGTACCCAATATTGCTGTGCAGGCCGCAATCTGCATTGTGATGACATTGCTGGCGATCCCGATTTGCGGCGTGGCCGAAAAGATGATCGGCGGTAAGGATCCCGGCTGTATTGTGGCGGATGAATATCTGACGCTGCCGATCACCGTAATCGGTTTGGCTTCGCCGTGGGCGCTGTTGAGCGGCTTTGTGCTGCACCGGATTTTTGACATTACCAAGCCGCCGCCCATCAAACAGCTGCAGCACATCCACGGGGGATTCGGGATTACGATCGATGATTTTCTTGCGGCCCTGATCGCACTGGGCCTCAACCATCTTATTTTCGGAATGATCGGTTAGCGCTGTTTTTCAACGTATTTGATCAACGCCTGGAAATCCTCTTCGCTGCGAAGCCGTTCGAACTCCGCTTCATCCATCCAGGCTAGTGCCAGCGTGGGATCGGTTAACTGCACACCGCGCCGCAATGCATCCGTTGCGGCCCTGTCGTTGCCCAGTTTGGTTTCCACGCGGGCGAGCAGGAGATAGAGGTTGGCAACATCCGTCACTTCCGCGGTCAGGGCGCGCAGCTGCTCTCCGGCAAGCTCCCAATTGCCCGCCTTCGTCAGGTAGAGCGCAAAGCTGTAACGGGTGTCGGTATCCAGCGGGCGCTGGTCGAGATATTTCTCATAGGCATCCGCGGATTCTTCGGGCCGGTCCTGCTTCTGGTAGAGGATCGCGATGTTCTTGAGGGCTTCCGGATAAGTCGGCTTCAGGGCGAGTGATCGCTTCAGGTATTCTTCACCTTTTTCATAGTTCTTCGCGTCGATACAGGCCGCACCCAGATTATTCAGGATCTCGAAGGTGAGATCGGCATCGGGCGCACCTTCCAGAAGATCGAGCGCCCTGTCGAATTGCTCGAGCTTGAAATACGCCATGCCCAGCGGCACTTTGACGCCTTCGAGATCAGGCAGGATCTCCAGCGCGTTTTCATAATATTCCGCGGCCGCTTCATACTCGTCGGTCAACATGGCCTGTTCCGCCAGAACGATGTTGAACGTGGCTTTCTTGAGCCATGCGGCGTTGAACGGACGATCGCCTTCGCCATCCCATTCGGGGTCGGAAAAGCTGCTGGAAAAATCGAGGACCCACTGCGACTCGGCCGGAAGGGAGTAGCGCGGGATGTATTTCTGGGTGATGGGTTCCGGGGTGCTTGATTCTTCAATAATCTGGATGTATTCCCGGACAACCACGTAGACCAGCGCGACCGCAAGCACTAGAATGGTCGTGCCCATCACGGAACTGATGAACTGGTGGCGGCGGATCTCGCGTTTGCGCTCCTCAACCACATCAATGGAAACCTGCGGCGTAAAGTCATCGCGGGCGATCTGATCGGTCGAATAGATATCCTGTAGGTGCTGGCGTTTTTCGGGTTCCATAAGCAAGTGTTTCCTAACTGATGCGTAAGCGGGCGAATTCTCCACAAAGACCTTAAAAATGCAATCTTAATGTGCGTTGCGCTTGGAGTCCCCGCGCGTTCGGCGGAAAGGAAGTTTCCACGGTTTTTTCGTCCATTCCCTTTGTGATTAGTGCTATATAGTCTAGGTTTTAAGCAGAAAAGGCTCAGGGAAATCCGAACCTGGGGAAACCGGAAAGCAAGGAACAGCCATGTCCAGCACGATTGGAACCCTTTATAAAGTATCGACCTTCGGGGAGTCGCACGGGAAGGCGGTCGGTGCCATTGTCGACGGATGCCCTGCAAACCTGCAGTTGACCGAAGCCGACATCCAGCCGCAGCTCACCCGCCGCCGTCCCGGCCAGAGCGATATGACCACCCCGCGTGACGAAGCCGACCAGGTGATTATTCTCTCCGGCACGGAAAACGGAAAAACGATGGGAACCCCCATCGGCCTGATGGTCAACAACCGCGATCAGCGCCCCGGAGACTATGGCGAAATGAGCAATGTACCGCGCCCGTCGCACGCGGATTACACCTACCAGATGAAATACGGCAACCGCGCCTCCAGCGGCGGCGGCCGCTCCAGCGCGCGCGAAACCATCGGCCGCGTGGCCGCCGGGGCCATCGCCGAAAAATGGCTCTCGGAACAGTTTGGTACAAAGATAACGTCATGGGTCAGCTCGGTCGGCGACATCGACGCACGCGACCTGAGCCTCGAAGGGATCACCCGCGAGCAGGTCGATGCCAACATTATCCGCTGTCCCGACGAGAGTGCGGCCGCCAAAATGATTGAACTCGTCACCGCAACCCGCGACCGGAAGGATTCCGTCGGCGGGATTTTAACCTGCGTGGCCGAGCATATTCCCGTGGGGCTCGGGGAGCCCGTCTTCGAGCGCATGGAGGCCAAGCTGGCGCAGGCGATGCTCTCGATCCCTGCCACCAAGGGGTTTGAAATCGGGTCCGGGTTTTCCGGCGCGCGCATGTTCGGTTCGCAGCACAACGATCCCTTCGAACTCAAGGCGGATGGACGCCTCGGCACCGTGACGAATTTTAGCGGCGGCGTACAGGGCGGTATCTCCAACGGCGAACCGCTCGTCTTCCGCATTGCGTTCAAGCCTCCGGCCACCATTGGACTGGCGCAGGAAACCTCCACCTTCGATGGTGAATCGACCGTACTGGAAGCCAAGGGGCGTCATGATCCCTGTGTGGTGCCGCGTGCGGTGCCGATTGTCGAAACCATGACGGCGCTCGTGCTGATGGACTTCGTGTTGCGCCAGGCCTATCGGAACTCCTAGAGACAGGTGTTGCTATGATGCTCGAGGGGATGATCCAGCTTGCATTTATCGGCCCCGGCGGCCCCGAGTTTCTCGTGGTGATGCTGGTGCTGCTACTGATGTTTGGCGCCAAGGATGCGCCGCGCGTGTTCCGGAAGATCAACGAGTTTCTCAATCAGGTCCGCCATACCGCCGACAGCTTCAAGCGCGAGGTTTTGTATAGCGACCTGCATGATGCCGACGAACCCGACGAACCCGGCGCCCCGGTCTCCGACGATAACGCAGACGAGCACGATGACGACTACGACTATGCCGAGGAGTCCGGTGAGGTAGAAGATTCCGACAAGACCTCCGATCAACCCGACGTGCAGCCGGAGCCGGAAGAGGAGGGTGACGATGCTCGAAAAGCTTAATTCGCTGAAGGGTAAATTTCGCTACAACGACAGCGAAATGCCGTTCCTCGAGCATCTGGAAGAGTTTCGCAAGATGGTGATCCGCTGCTTCATTGCCCTGGGCGTCGGCATGCTCATTTGCCTGCCTTTTGCCGATCATCTGATTGGCGTCCTGCGCGCCCCGGCGGAGCCCTATATTATTGAGAACAGCGTGGCGGATGCGCTGGACGACTCATCGCTTCGTATCCAGATTCCGGAAGAGGCGCTGGCGGAGGATCCCGAAGGGAAACGCTACTACGACGTCGATGCTGATGTCATCGTGCCCGGCGGAGGCAAGGGGAACAAGGGGGTAATCCGGCTTCAGTTTTCCGAGCCTGCCGCCGCGATCAAGATGTGGCTGACGGTGACCTTTTTCGGCGGTATCCTGCTGAGCCTGCCTTTACTGGTCTTTTTCATTGGCATGTTTGTCATGCCCGGCGTAAAGGATCTCGAGCGCAAGGCCATGACGCGCATTGCGGCTTTCTCCGGTGGATTGTTCCTGCTCGGTATTGCCATGGGATACAAGGTCACCCTGCCGCTGGCGCTGGGACTGATGATCAAGATCGGCGGCCAGCTGGGCGGAGAATCCATCTGGTTCTACAATAAATACATCTCCTTTGCGCTGCAGCTGCTGCTGGGGTTCGGGATCGCATTTCAACTGCCGGTCGTCATTCTGATCCTCGGTAAGATGGGGCTGGTCAACTCGACCCAGCTGCGCGAAAAGCGCCGGCATGTGATTGTGGCCCTGCTGATTCTGGCGATGCTGCTGACGCCGCCGGATGTCATGACCCAGCTATTGATGGCGGCTCCCTTGATTTTACTCTACGAATTCTGTATATGGTTCCTTTACTTCAGTGGAAACCGTGGAGTGCCCGCACCGGAGGAGAGTGCCGCCGATGAGCAGGAGTCGGATGAAGTGAACGTCGACGCAACGAAAGATCCAAGCGAGGAATAAACCATGCATACATTGGCCATTGGAATGCCGGGCGGCCCGGAGCTGCTGATTATCGTATTCATCATCCTGTTGCTGTTCGGCGCCAAGAAGCTCCCTGAACTGTCGCGCGCGATCGGCAAGAGCCTCGGTGAATTCAAGAAAGGCCAGAAGGAAGGCGGCGAACCCGACAAGGAGCTGGACGAAGCGGAGAAAAAAGAAATCTCTTCGCCTGCCGAAAAATCCGGAAAGAGCGAGTAGCCGCTGATGGAGACCAGGCGCGGCGAGCTGACCCCGGAAGAAGAACGCGAAAACACCAAAGCCGTACTCGCGCATGTAATTCCCTTTGCCATGTGGCTGACCATGATGGTCTGGTTCGACGATCCGACCTGGAGCTATATGGCCCGTTCGGTCGGCGGCCTGATCCTGTTGGCGTTTTTTCGTCCGTGGCGCTGGTATCCGAAGCTCAACCTGAAAAACATTCCCGCCGGCATCGGCGTGGGCGTCTTCATCTTCTTTGTATGGATCGGGCTCGAGTCGCCCTGGATGGTTGAGCATGCACCGGGCGTCACCGAATGGTACGACCGCCTCTTTGTCGACCTGATGCGGCCGTTCAAGACGCGCGAGCTGTTTGATATCGGCAACGGCATCATGGCGCCCTACGAGGTTATCGAGGAGGGCGAGCATGCCGGGTTGCATGTGTACGATCCCAAGGCATCGGGCTGGCTGATCTTTGCCATCCACATGTTGGGCACATCCGTATTCATTGCGGTTATCGAAGAGTTTTTCTACCGCGGATTCCTCTACCGTTGGATGATGGGAAGCCCCTTCTTCAAAATGGATCACGGCATTCTCAGTTGGCCGATGCTGCTGCTCATCTCCGTCTTCTTCTGTGTTTCGCATTTCGAATGGGGCGCCGCCATCATCTGCGGCATCTGCTACGGCCTGCTCTACATCAAGACGCGCGACATCTGGGCCGCCATCATCGCCCACGGCACCACCAATTTCCTGCTCGGGCTCTACGTTATCAAATTCGATGCCTACCAGTTTTGGTAGGCCTGGTTCGTCCTCGTCCTCCTGCATCGTACTCGTCGTCGAATCGTTGTCTGAAGCGCGCGAGAACGAAGAACGAGAACGAGTACGATGGGGCTCCCCCCTTTTGCCCAAAAACCACTTGCAAAGGGTAGGGGGCTAAACTATCTTCCCTCCTCGATTTAGCGCGGAAAGGTGACTGAGTGGCTTAAGGTGCTGGACTGCTAATCCGGTGTACTGCTTACGTGGTACCGAGGGTTCGAATCCCTCCCTTTCCGCCATAAGTTAAAGACGACCAGTTTTGGTCGTCTTTTCTTGTGTGCGGATGGATGAGAACCCGAGCAGAGGGTTTGACGCGCAGCGAGACTTGCATGAAATGCAAGAGGGCACAGCCCGTGCAATCCCTCCCTTTCCGCCAGATACTGAAAGACTGCCACGTGCATACTTGGTGGTCTTTTTTTTTATCGTTCTGAGGAGCGCAAGCCTCTTGAAGGTCGGGGTTTTGGCTTGAGTCGGGAAGGCAAACCTCTAAGGTTGCGGGTCGTTTTTAGAACAGAAAGAGAGCTCATGAAAGAGATCAAAATCGGCATTCTTGGATTCGGCACGGTAGGGGCCGGCGTGGTGGAAGGTATCCAGAAAAACGGGGCGCTGATGGCCGAACGAACCGGTATCACACCGATCGTTGCGAAAATTGCGGACCTCGACATCGAAACCGACCGCGGCATCGACCTGCCTGACGGCGTGCTGACGACCGATGCCATGTCGGTTATTACCGACGAAGGCATCGATCTGATCGTGGAGCTGGTGGGCGGCACCACGGTGGCGCGCACCTTTACCCTCGAGGCGCTCAAGCAGGGCAAGCCGGTGGTCACGGCCAACAAGGCGCTGCTGGCGGATCACGGCGAGGAGATCTACAAGACCGCGCGCGAAAACAATACCGGCATCTACTATGAAGCGGCAGTGGGCGGCGGTATTCCGATCCTGCGCGCGCAGCGTGCCGGGTTGATCGGCAACCATATCGAGAGCATCTACGGGATCCTGAACGGTACCTGCAACTATATCCTCACCCGCATGTAGCGCGAAGGCCTGCCGTTCGATGAAATCCTGGCCGATGCGCAGGCGCTGGGATATGCCGAAACCCCGCCCGATCTGGATATCGACGGCATCGATACGGCCCACAAGGCGGTGGTGCTGGCCTCCATGGCCTATGGTGCGC
>JABDQT010000159.1 GCA_013042165.1 Kiritimatiellales bacterium
GGCTACAATACATTCTGGTCGGGCAAGCACCATGCCAACTTCGATCCGCGCACCCGCGGCTTCGACCGCTTTTACGGGTTTCTCGGCGGCGCCATCAATTGCTGGAATCCCGGCGAAAAAGCAGCGCCGGGTGGAAAGACGCCTGCCATGCTTTCAGGCGGTGGGTATAAATGGGTGCTGGACAAGCCCGGGATCGAAAAGGATTTTGTTCCGGATCGCGCGGATTGGTATTCCACCGATGTGTTTACCGATAAAGGCATTGAATGGCTTAAGGAAACGAAAGATGCTGGGAAACCGTTTTTTCTCTACATGGCCTATAACGCACCCCACTGGCCGCTGCATGCACCGCAGGAAAGCATCGATCGGGTCAAAGGCCGCTATGACGCGGGCTACGACGCAATCCGCAACGCGCGATATAAACGGCAGATTGAATCGGGTTTGTTCGATCCTGAAATTGCAAAGCTCTCGAAAGCGGTTTATGACCAGCCATGGGATGAATTTTCCGAAGAACAGCGCACTCGCCGTATCCGGCAGATGGAGGTCTATGCGGCGATGGTAGAGCGGATGGATTCCAATATCGGCCGTATGATTGATCTATTGCGCAAGCAGGGACAACTCGACAATACGCTGGTTCTTTTTCTGTCCGACAACGGCGCCTGCGCAGAGACCCCAAAGCCGACGAAGCTTAAAAATGTGGCGCCCGATGCGGTAATCGGTGCAGTAGACAGTTATGAAACCTATGGGAAAGGCTGGGCCTGTGTGGGGAATACCCCCTTGGGCGGCGTTAAGAGCCAAAGTTATGAGGGGGGCAACTGTACGGCTATGGTCGCGCATTGGCCCAAGGGAATTGCCGAACCGGGCCGCATCAGTCGCGATCCGGTGCATCTGATCGACTTCATGCAGACGTTCGCCGAACTGGGCAATGCAAAGGCTCCGGCAAAGGCTCCGGGCATCTCGTTTAAACCGGTGCTGGAAAACCGTCCGCTGGTTCGGAATAAAGATCTGTTCTGGGAGTTTAATAATGGACAGGCCGTGCGGCGCGGCAATATGAAGCTCGTTGCGTTTAAACAGCGGCCGTGGGAGCTCTACGATCTTTCGAAAGATCGTTCGGAAACCTATAACCTCGCCAAGGAAATGCCGGAGATGGTGCAACAGCTGGACAAAACGTGGAATGAGTGGTTTCTGGAGTGCACCGGGTCTGAATACACGGGGCGGGTCAAACCATTCTAACGTTGCCGGGTGACAGCTCGACGGCTTTTTTTAAATACTGAAACAGTAATATTGGAGGGGATAAGATGATAAAATATATTGGTATTATCGTTGCGACCGTAGCGGTTCTTGGCATGGGAAAACGGCCCGAATCGCTTCAAAAGTTTATCTATGAAAAAGAACCGCTGGTGATGACCGCTGATGCAGTGCGCGATGCCAACGGCGCGTTCACACTCTCTCAACTTGAATCGCCGGAGCCGCGTTGCAGCGTCAAGCTCCAAGGAAATATCACGCCGCTCACGGAGCGCATGTGGGCCATCGCGCTCGACGATGTCGAACGCAATCTGGTGACGAATGAAGCGGGCGTGGTTTATTTCGGGGCGGGTACGCGTTATGGCGATCGGGTGTATACACGCGATCTTTCCATTGCGGGCGTGCTCGGCGTGAACCGGTTTTATCCGAACGAAATGCTTTCGTCGCTGAAGCTGACCCGCGAGGTGCGCCGGGGACTGGGTTATAAGGTTTCCGCCGGGCATGATATCCGGGAGATCGATGTGCCGTGGGAGGTTATTGCGGAAGTCGACCGGGAAATCATGCAGAAATACAAGACCAACTCCTATACCCGCCGCACCGATGATGTCGTCTGGCTCTGGGCGGCGGACGATCTCTTTGCCCTGCACCCGGAAATCGCCGACTGGCAATGGATGCTCGAAAACGGCGAGGAGTTTTTCAAGGTGTTCTATGATCCGTGGTTCGACGAGTCCGACGGGCTATTTCGCGGTCAGGCCCTATACCATGATATTCAGCACTCCTGTTATCCCAAGGGATATTCCAAGGCGGATTGTGTGTTGCTGAAAGCGCTCTCTACCAACTGCATCTATTACCGCGCCATGCTGGCGATGGCCAACGCCTGTGAAAAGGCCGGTCGTCCTGTTTCGGAAAAACAGGCATGGCTTGAGCGCGCTGCTTTACTGAAAACCGCCATTCAAAAAGAACTCACCAATCCAGACGGAACACTGGCCTACTACAAGGATCGCCATGGCGAGTTGATGCCGAACCGTCCAATCCTGGGAACCGCCTTAGCCGTGCTGTTTGGTGTGATCGAGGGAGACGCCGCCAAGGCGGCCTATGAAGGCTATCCTCTCACGGACAAGGGCATTCCGCTGTTCTTCCCGTATCTGGATAACCAGGGGGATCATAATCAGGCCAGCTGGCCGTTTTGCAGCACCTTTTTCCTGCACGGAAAAACCATCGCCACCGGAGAGGATACCCTTGATTACAATGCAGCCTTGCTGGCGCGCTCGCTCGGCACTGCAATCAAGCCGCCGAGAAGAGCGAAAGAGGGGCAGGAGTGGGATTCCGGATTCGGATCCTTCCACGAAAAGATTTCGTTGCCGAGCGGTCTCATCGGGGGTTCCGGCCATCAGCTCTGGTCGGCTGCGGCCTATTTGGATGTCTGCATTCGTGCAGGGTTGGTTAAATAGCATCCGGAGTGCGCCGCAAAATGAACTTCCGTATTTTTACCATCAGCATGCTTTTGGGGGGCTTCGTTCCCGGAGCGGGGTATGCTGCAGAATCTGCAGTTCCCAATATCCTTTTCTGCATTGCAGATGATGCGTCGGCGAATAGTTTCGGGGCGTATGGATGTGAGTGGATAAAAACACCCGCTATCGATCGGTTGGCGAACGAAGGAGCACGCTTTCAAAACGCCTATTGCAACAATCCCAAGTGTGCTCCGGCCCGCGCCGCATTGGTGGCGGGCCGTTACAGCTGGCAGCTCAAAGAAGCCGCCAACCACTGGTCGGCCTTCCCGAAAGAGTTCAAGTTTTATCCCCACTTGTTGCGCGATGCAGGCTGGCATGTCGGTTTTACCGGAAAAGGATGGGGTCCCGGAGCCCATTTTACGCCGGATAATCCCGCCGGTCCTGAATATAACGCGGTAAGACTGAAGCCGCCTTATAAGGGCATCACCAAATTTGATTATGCCGGCAATTTTGCCGCCTTTCTGGATGAAAATACAGCGGGCAAACCGTTCTGCTTCTGGCTGGGTGTGAAGGAGCCGCATCGGGCATATGAAAAAGACAGCTGGAAAAAGGACGGTCGCAAGCTGGAGGATGTGTCGGTTCCCGGATTTTTGCCGGACAACGCTCTTGTGCGCGCCGATCTGCAGGATTATGCGATTGAAATCGAGTGGTACGATACCCACGTCGGGCGCTCGATTCAGATTCTGGAAGAGCGCGGACTGCTGACCAATACCCTGGTGGTGGTCACCTCGGACCACGGCATGCCGTTCCCGCGTGCAAAGGGGCAGGTCTATGAGGAGGGAGCCCGTGTGCCTTTCATTGTCTATTGGCAGGGGGTTGTTCAGCCCGGCCGCGTTATCGACGACTTTATCAATTTCCCTGATGTGGCCCCGACGTTCATGGAAGTTACAGGGCAGCCCATCCATGCTCAGATGACGGGTAAAAGCTTCCTCGATGTGCTCCGTGCACCGGGGTCCGGCCAGATCGATCCGACGCGCGACCATGCGCTGCTGGGCAAGGAACGCCATGACACCGGCCGCTTCAGCGAAGAGGGCACTGATCTGGCTTATCCGGTGCGCTCGATCCGCACAAAGGATTATTTTTATTCGCACAA